>JAENZA010000151.1 GCA_016841485.1 Methanobacteriota archaeon | reverse complement strand
GAAGAGACCATCATGGAACAGTGATATGAAGAAAGTGGGAATTGTCGGCGGGACCGGTGCGATGGGGAGGTTGTTTGCCCCCGTCTTCGCCCGTGCCGGGTTTGAGGTCGAGGTGTCGGGGAGAACGACGCCACGGACGAACAGAGACCTTGCGATGGATGCGGATATTCTCATCGTCTCGGTCCCCATCAGGGAGACGGTGAAGGTCATCGAAGAGATCGCTCCGTTTCTCTCTGCAGATCAGGTCCTCTGTGACTTCACGTCACTAAAGGTCAGGCCGGTTGCGGCCATGCTGAAAACGCCTGCCCAGGTGCTCGGTCTGCACCCGATGTTCGGGCCCGGTGTCGCCTCTCTTGCCGGACAGACGGTGATTGCGACACCTGCCCGGTGTGCGGCACCCGTCTGCACGGAGATTCTGGATGTATTCAGGAACGAGGGGGCACGCGTGACGATCACCACCCCTGAAGAACACGACCGCATCATGGCGGTGATCCAGGGCCTGATGCATTTCTCGACCCTCGTCGTCGCAGAGACCATGCGCAGTGCCGGGTTCTCCCCGGTGGAGATGCAGCGGTTTACGAGCCCGGTCTACCGCATCGAGACCGGCATTGTGGGAAGAATCCTGGGGCAGGAACCGGACCTTTACGGGCCGATTCTCCAGGACAATCCGGAAGTGGCAGGAGTTGCGGGAATGTTTGTCAAAGCGTCCGAGCGGCTTGCGGCAGTGGTGGAAGGCGGCGATGCCGACGCGTTCAACGCATTCTTTAGTGCAAACCGGGAGTTCTTCCTGCCGGTCATTCCCGAATGTACGGACGTTACCGACCGACTGATTGCGGCACTGGTGGATTCATGAAGGCCGCATGTCTCGGTCCCTATGGGACATTCAGCCATGAGATGGCGATGGAGGTCTACGGTGACGACATTCTCCTCCTCCCGACGATCGGGGATGTCTTTGCTGCGGTCATCAACCAGGGCTGCCCCGGTATTGTGCCGGTTGAAAACAGCGATGCCGGGGCAGTGGGCCCCGTGATGGACTGCCTGCGGGAGTACCCCGTCTCCATTACCGGTGAGGGATACCTGCATATCCACCATCACCTGGCAGCCAGCAATCCCTCCGGCCCCGTCACGGTCATATATGCCCATCCGCAGGCCCATGACCAGTGCCGCCGGGTTCTCGAAACCCTTGGGGCGGAGATCATTCATACCAGCAGCAACAGTGCAAGCGCCCGGATGGCTGCGGAGTCCGTCGATGCGGCGGCGGTCACCACGAGGGCCGCCGCACTCCATGAGGGTCTGGTCATCCTGCAGGAGGACATCCAGAACTTCCGGACAAATATCACCCGGTTTATCCGTATCGAACGCTCCCCGGGGCCGGAGGGTGCCGGTAAAAAGTGCAGCCTGATCATCGACCCCGGAGAAGACCGTCCAGGCCTTCTGTATGAGATTCTCGGCATCTTTTACTCCCTCTCGCTGAACCTGACGAGGATTGAATCACGGCCGTCAAAGCGCGACATCGGCAGCTACGTCTTCTTCCTCGATGTTGAAGTCGGCGAGGGGCTTGAGCGTGCCCTCTCCCGGCTCCGGGAGATTGCTGAGGTGAAGAATCTCGGGTGTTACGGCCGGATGGAGGCGGGTGCTTGAACATCCGTCTTCCCCGTCTCGAGGGTGTCGACCTGCATTTTACGGCGCCGCCATCAAAGAGCGGCACCCATCGGGCTCTCATTGCGGCGTCGCTTGCATCCGGGGGTTCTTCAGTGATCTCCCGGCCCCTCCGGTCGGAGGACACTCTCTGCACCCGTGCGGGGCTTGAGAGGATGGGGGTCAGGATGACCGATACAGGAGAGAATATCCGCGTTGAAGGGGCAGGATGCATCCTGGACGGCGGCAAGGGAGAGGTGACCCTCGACTGCCGCAACTCCGGGACCACCCTGCGGCTTCTCACCTCCATAGCCCTTCTCCACCGCCACCCCGTGACCCTGACCGGGTCTGCACGGATGCAGGAGCGGCCCGTCGGTCCCCTGGCAAATGCGCTCAGGACCATCGGGGGGAAGGTGTCGTACAAAAAAAAGGCTGGGTATCCTCCTCTCACTGTGAGCGGCACCCTTCTCGGCGGGCCCATTATCATCGATGCAGACATATCCAGCCAGTTTGTCTCTTCGGTCATGATGGCGGGACCCTGTGCATCCGAACCTGTGGAGATCACGCTTCGCGGGCAGGAAGTATCCCGGTCGTACCTGGATATGACCGCCGATGTGATGGAAAGGTTCGGTGCAGGTGTCACCCGTGCAGACGATGGCCGGATAGTGATTGAGAACATGGGGTACCGTGCGCAGGACTACCGGGTTGAAGGGGACTATTCCTCCGCCTCCTATTTCTTTGCGGTGGCGGCGGTCTGCGGCGGGCGTGTCACCGTCGAAAACCTCACCCCCTCCTCCCTGCAGGGAGACCGGCGGATGCTTGCCATCCTGTCGGAGATGGGGTGTTCGGTGAGCGCCCGGGGAGATGAGGTGACGGTCGGACGGGACGGGCCGCTGACGGGTCTCTCGCTTCAGATGGAACAGACGCCGGATATAATCCAGACCGTCGCTGCCGTGGCATGCTTTGCGGCATCCCCTACGACGATCGAAGGAACGGCAAACCTCCGGTTCAAGGAGAGCGACCGTGTGGCAGCCATCGAGGCAGTCTGTGAATGTGCCGGTGCCACGGTCGATATCGGGGAGGATGCCATTGCCATTCACCCGGGTTCGCGTCCCGGCGGCGGGGTTCTCGACCCGGCAGATGATCACCGGACGGCCATGAGCGCAGCCGTGGTCGCCCTCGGACGCGGGGACGTTACCATCGCGGGCGCAGAGTGCGTTGCAAAATCCTTCCCCGGATTCTGGGACGTGCTCAGGGAGGCAGGGATATGAAGCGGATCGTTCTCACCGGGCCGCGGGGGTCCGGCAAGTCCACCGTAGGGGCCATGGTGGCCCGGGAATGCGGCGTGCCGTTCATCGATACCGATGAGGAGATTGTCCGGCGTACCGGGCGGTCTGTCGAAGAGCTCTTCAGGAGAGAGGGGGAGGATGCGTTCAGGGAGTGCGAGTCTAAGGTCATAGAGAGTCTTTCCGAAGGCCCTCTGGTGATCGCCACCGGCGGCGGGGCCGTCTGCAGGACGGAGAACGTCCGTGCGCTGAGAAGGGATGCGATGGTATTCTTTCTCTCGGCATCCCCCGAAGTCCTTGC
>JAENZA010000150.1 GCA_016841485.1 Methanobacteriota archaeon | reverse complement strand
CCGAAGGGCCTCCTTTCCTGTTCTCTCCATTATCTATACTTACCACGAGCGCGAAGAGTACTGATATTATGTTTCGTCTTGTCTGCATCGGCTGCGGTGCGACGTATGCCAGTGATGAGATAATCTACCGCTGCAGGAAATGCGATCACCTGCTTGCGGTTCAATATGATCTGGACTCCCTGGAGATCTCCCGTGAAGAGTGGAACCGGCGCCCGCTGCGCCTGTGGCGGTATAAGGAACTGCTCCCCGTGCAGGGTGAGCCCGTCACCATGCAGGAAGGAGGGACACCTCTCTACCATATGAAACGGCTCGGCGAGGAACTCGGTATTAAAGAGCTCTATGCCAAGCACGAAGGGATGAACCCGTCGGGGTCGTTCAAGGACCGTGGCATGACCGTCGGGGTCTCGATGGCCCGTGAACTCGGGATGAAGACGGTGGCCTGCGCAAGCACCGGCAATACCTCGGCAAGTCTCGCCGTCTACGCGGCGAAGGCGGGAATGCCGGCGGTCGTCCTTCTCCCCGCGGGGAAGGTCGCCCTCGGGAAGGTGGCGCAGGCCCTGATGCACGGTGCCAAGGTAATCGCCATCCGTGGCAACTTTGACCGTGCGCTCGAGATGGTGCATGAGCTCTGCCTCACCGACGGGCTCTATCTCCTGAACTCCGTCAATCCCTACCGGCTCGAGGGGCAGAAGACCATCGGGTTTGAGGTCATTGATCAGCTGGGCGATGTCCCGGACAGGATGGTGCTCCCGGTCGGCAATGCCGGCAATATCTCTGCGGTGCACAAGGGCCTCGGGGAGTTCATCGAGCTCGGGTTCATCGACCGGATGCCGATGATGACCGGCATCCAGGCGCAGGGGTCACGTCCGGTCGTCGACGCGATTGAACAGGGTCTCGACCCACTGATCCCCCAGGCGGACCCCGAGACCGTGGCGACCGCCATCCGCATCGGGGCGCCGGTGAATGCGGAGAAGGCGCTGCGTGCCATCCGTGAGACCGGTGGAACGGCAGAGGCGGTGACGGACGAGGAGATCCTCGCCATGCAGCGCGACCTTGCACGAAAGGAGGGTATCGGCGTCGAACCCGCCTCCGCGGCATCGGTTGCAGGCGTGAAAAAGCTCGTCGAAGCAGGCGTCATCGACCCCGACGAGCGTATTGTGTGTGTGGTGACCGGGCATCTTCTCAAAGACCCGGAGACGGTGATCAGGCAATGCGAACCCCCGATCGAGATCGATGCGGATATCTCATCGTTGCGGTCAGTCTTGCGCTGATCCTTCTGGTCCAGGGCGCCGCCGCCCTGGACGCGACCTTCGTCGTGGGGGAGAACGGGTCCTGGTACCACGGGGACGTGATGGTCGAGGGGGTCGCCACGTACGAGTTTTCCGAGCCCGGCGTTCTCGGGGAGTCCATGCCGATCGCCGCATCAAATATTACGGTCGTAAATGCCAGCGGTCCGGTGCCGTTTGAAGAGCCGAGTGCCGGGACGATCGCATTTTCCGAAGGGAACTACACCATCGGGTACGATGCCCCTCTCAGTGACCGGCATTTCACGGTGATGCTGGAGACTCCCGCCGATGTCACCGTCGTGCTACCGGATGCATTCGGCATCACAAATCCCCTGCTCGGTTATACCGGCACCGGGGCACAGGTTACAGCGACACCGGCCGGGACGACGATCACCTGGGAAAAGAGCCGGTTTGTCGAGGTCCGGTTTTATGATGCCTTCCAGGAGCAGATGCTGGTGATCTTCGGCACCTTCTGGCTTGCCTTGGTGGTCATATTTCTGGTGCCGTATTTTCTGACCCGCAGGAACCGGGAATAGAACCATTTTTTCTTTTTTTCCAGTCGCAATCCACATATAGAGTATGGGATATAACAGACTCATCAGACGTGAGGAACTGATGATGAAGTCAAAAACAATTGCCCTCTGTGCGGCATGTATCCTTGTCCTCCTGCTGGTGCTGCCTGCGGGGGCAACCACCACGACGGTCCCGAAGGGAGGCACCGTCTTTATCGGCGAAGAGGGACTGGACCTCTCCGCGACCCTTGCCGCGGGGGACTCCCAGATTGCCTACTACTCCTCCGGTACGACGGTCGGCACCTCCGCCCCGGCGGCGATACGCTCCGTCAGTCCCGGTGCGACGTTCTTTGTATCGCCGTCGGACTTTTTGGACCGGACGGGGGCATGGTACTCGTACCCGAACGGCGTCAACGGCTCGGCATGGATTGCGGTCTTTGTCGAAGAGCCCTACCTGAACGTGCGGCTGTGGGTGTACCCGTCGAATGCCGCCCCGCAGAGTGCGGAGGGCTATAAGCTCATCACCGGCGACAATCTCAACTTCAGGATTGAGACGAACACTTACCAGATCTTCTCCCGGCCCGGTGTCGCGCCCTCGGACGACGGCATCGATGTATATATGACCGAACCGGACGGGACGACCTACACGGCGCTCTTCGACTCGGTCTCCGGGGCGACCTCGATTCCGATCATCAACCTGAAACCGACGTCGTCCGTCTGGTACATCCCGAACCCCTCCTCCTCGAAGCAGTACATCTGGGACACCGGCAACCCTGCCTACAAGTCGGGGACCTATGAGTATTGGGCGGAGATCGCGGTCAATGACATGAAGGAGAATTATGCCGGGACCGGCGGCAATGTGGTCCAGGAGACGATGACCTCGGACATCCTCTCCTCGGCGACCGAACCGTTCACCCCGACGGCGACGCCCACACCCGATTATATCGAGGCGACCGGCACCGTCGCGCTGAATGTGAACACCGGCGGGTACGTGCAGGTCGACACGCGTCTGTGGGACGGCAGCAGTGGAGGGGGAAAGGAAGCATATGTCTTCCTCCCCAAGGGAACGCAGGCGTTGAACGAGAAGGCGCAGGCGCTCAAGGAGCTCTCTCTCTATTGGGCCCCCTTCCTGGATACCGGTATCTGGCCATGGCCATCGATTCCCGAAGGGCAGGATGAACTCGTCGCCTACTATCTCGGCCCGGATACCGGTCCTGATGGCAGTGCGACCTTCTCCCCGTCGGTGGAACTGGGGATTCTCATCAGCGACAACTCGGCTGTCCACAACCTCTACTGGCTGAACGAGCGGCTCGGCCGGTGGGATGACGTGGACGCAGTGGCAGACGCCGACGGGTACCTGAAGGCGGCAATCACGGACTCGGGCATTTATCTGATGACCTATCCGGCGGCCCCGACGACAGGACCGACGGTCCCGACCGGG
>JAENZA010000149.1 GCA_016841485.1 Methanobacteriota archaeon | reverse complement strand
GATACCAATATTTATTCTTATTTTAAGAAGTGCAGGAAAAAATAGGCGAATGTCCACCGGATGGTGGTCTTATTCCTTCAGTACGATATCGATGCCGTACTTCTCGGCATTGGCGTCCGCGATGGCCTGGATCTTTGCGATCTCGTCGGTCACCGGAGCGGGTTTGAAGAGGTGGCGGAAGCGCTTCTGGGCCTTCAGGTAGCCGTCGACCGGGACCCGCTTGACCTTCTTTGCCTTGACGAGCTTGCCGTTCTCCATCTCGTAGTTGACCCAGAGGCCGCACTCGAGCGCCATCTTGCCGACCTCGATGGTCTTGCCGCCTTCAAATCCCCATCCTGTGCTGCACGGGGCGTGGATCTGGATGTAGCAGGAGCCGGGGGTGTTGACCGCCTTCTCCACCTTCTTCATGAGGTCCATCGGGTAGGCCACGGTCGCCGTTGCCACATAGGATGCGCCGTGTGCCGCGAGGATCTGGGGGAGGTCCTTTTTCGGGCGGGAGTTGCCCATCGAGTACTTCCCCGGAGGGGAGGTGGTCGTCGAGGCATCGTAGGGGGTTGCACCGGACCGCTGGATGCCGGTGTTCATGTAGGCCTCGTTGTCGTAGCAGATGTAGGTGATATCATGCCCGCGCTCGAATGCGCCGGAGATGCAGAGCATCCCGATATCGAAGGTGGCGCCGTCACCGCAGATACAGACGACCTTTTCCGAGCGGTTGTTGTGCTTGAGCGAGGCCTCGATACCGGATGCGACCGCTGCTGCGTTTTCGAAGAGCGAGTGAATCCAGGGGACCTTCCATGCCGTCTCGGGGTACGGTGTGGAGAATACCTCCATGCACCCGGTGGAGGCGACGACGATCGTATCTTCGCCGGTCCCCTTCAGGATGAGCTTGGCCGCGATGGCCGGACCGCATCCGCCGCAGGCGCGGTGCCCGCAGTCAAAGAGTTCGAGTGATTTGTCGACCATGTCAGAGCACCTCCTCGCGAAGACCGTAGAACATATCTCCCTTCCCCTGCGCCGCAAGATCCGCGATATTTCTGATGTCCTTCTTGCGGATGTCCCGGCCGCCGAGACCGGTGACGTAGCTGTAGACACCGATGCCGGTGCCGTTGAGCGCATGCAGGACCTCCGGGCCGACGGCGCCTTTCATCGCAGAGCCGATGGAGATGTTCTTCTCCAGGACGGCGACTGCGGAAACGTCATTGAGGGCCTGTGCGATCTCCTCCTTCGGGAACGGGCGGTAGGTCCTGATCTTGACGAGTCCTGCCCTGATGCCGTCCGCACGCATCTCGTCGATGGCGTCTTTGACGGTGCCGCAAAGAGAGCCCATCGCCACAAAGGCGATATCGGCGTCGTCCATGCGGTAGGACTCGACGTGTTCGGAGTAGTCGCGCCCGAACATCTCGCCGAACTCCTTTCCTGCCTCGGAAAGGGCTGCCGCCGAGCGCATCATCGCCTGGTCGGTCTCGTACCTGAACTCGTGGTAGTACTCGGGGGTTGCATACATGCCCATGGAGATCGGGTTTTTGGCATCGAGCATGTTGTACGGGACATACTTCGGGAGGTAGGCGTCGATCTCTTCCTGGGTCGGGATATCCACCGGCTCGTAGGTGTGCGAGAGGATGAACCCGTCGAAACAGACGAAGCCCGGGAGGAGGACGTCGTGGCGCTCTGCCGCCTTGTAGGCGATGAAGTGCTGGTCGGTCATCTCCTGGACGTCCTCGCCGTAGAGCTGGAACCATCCGGAGTCACGCAGGGATATGGAGTCCTGCTGGTCGTTCCAGATGGAGAGCGGTGCGCCGAGGGCGCGGTTGGCGATCGACATGATGATCGGCTGGCGCATGCCCGCCACGTTGAAGACAACCTCTGCCATGAGCATCAGTCCCTGTGACGAGGTGGCGGAGTAGACGCGCGAACCTGCCGCGGACGAACCGAGGCATGCGGAGAGTGCGGAGAATTCCGATTCCACACAGATATATTCTGCATCAAGGTCGCCGTCTGCCACCATTTCGGCTAGACGCTCGACGATATGCGTCTGGGGCGTAATCGGGTATGCGGAGACGACCTCCGGCCTGCAGAGGCGCACGGCCTCTGCGATTGCGTGGGAACCTTCCATTATCTGCAGCATTTATTTCTCCTCCAGTTTCATCGTGATCGCGTCCGTGGGACATTCCTCGGCACAGAGGCCGCATCCCTTGCAGTAGTCAAGATCAACGACGATCTTGCCGTCGACATCTTCCAATGCTGTTTCCGGGCAGATGAGGACGCAGTTGCCACAGAGCGTGCAGGTATCCTGATCGATCGTCGGCAGGAAGACCCGCCATGAACCGGTCTTATTGTCGCACGCCTTTCCGGGAGGGGCGCAGCATCCGATGCGAAGTGCCATATCAGGCACCTCCCTTGACCATTTCGTATGCCTTTCGTGCGGCGGCAATATTCTTCTCCGCAAGCGACCCGCTGAAGCGCTCCCTGAGGGCCTCTTCAAGGGCAGGGAGTTCGATCTCGCCGGTTGCGGCAGCAAAGGCTCCCATGAGAGTGGTGTTCGTGATCGGCAGGCCCAAGACCTCCAGGGCAACCGACGTTGCGTCGATGGCAATCAGTTTCACACCGGGAGGAACGCCGGGGACGGTATCCTTTTCCGTATTGACAAGGGCAATGCCGCCCTCTTTCATACCGCCGAAGACATTGACGTCGGCGATAAGCGAACTGTCCTGGACCACTATGTAGTCCGGCTCGTAGATCTGACTCCTGAGCCGGATCTTTTTGTCACTAAAGCGGACAAATGCCTGCACCGGTGCTCCCCTTCGTTCAACACCAAATGCGGGAAATGCCTGCGAATAGACGCCGCTTTTGAAAGCGGCGGTCGCAATAAGTTCTGCTGCTGTAACAGAACCCTGTCCGCCTCTTCCGTGGATTCGTAGTTCTCTCAATAAAATCCCCAAGTAATCTTACATGATTAATAGATATAAATCTACAGATCAACCGCGAGGCCGAGAATGGTACGGGTTCCCGCGAATACGTCGCGGGCAATCCGGGATAGCCCCCGTGCTGCCGCCCATTCGTCAAATACCGAAACTGAGTCCCCTAAAATTGCCCGTACGTCACCAGCGACGACCGGTGCCTGTGACCCTGCAAGGGCGATGGGGGCGCCCGGTGCAAGGATGCGAAGTGCTGCAATCTCCATCGCCGTCCAGAGGGCAAGGGTGGATGCCTGCTGGTCGGGGGGCAGGGTGTGGCGGACCCCTGCGTG
>JAENZA010000148.1 GCA_016841485.1 Methanobacteriota archaeon | reverse complement strand
CGGGCCCGACGTCGGGGTTGTCGTCCACCATCGCGACGAGCACCCAGAGCGGGACGCCGCCCCAGACGTTCCCGTCAAGGTCGGTCCAGAAGACCTGGTGGCCGGAGGAGGAGCAGGCGAGGCCCTCCTCAAAGAATGCCTTTGAGACGGTCTCGTCCTTCGCACCGGCAAGCTCGAGGGTCCAGGTGTCGGGGACAACGCCGGTTGATGCAACCGTCAGCACGGCCGCAGTCGTCTTTGCCTTCACTTCGGCAAGGTCGGCCGGGTCAATGACGTCTGCCGCATAGTAGAACTCGACACGGTCGCCGTCGACGATCCCGAAGACATTCAGGCCATCGGCTGCATTGGCAAATCCGTCCTTGTAGACGTCATTGACATACGCATACCAGTTTCCGGGGTTCCCGTAGGTGTAGACGTCAATGTCGTCCAGAAGGAGGAAGCCCAGCGATGCCATTTTCTTGTCGCTCACCGCGTAGGTGAGGCCCGTTGCCTCGAGAGCGCCGAGCGGGGTCGCCTCGTTCACCGTGTAGGGAGTGCCGGCTGCATCGGCAACGTATGAGGTCACCTCAAAGGTTGCGTCCGGGTCAAGGGACACCGTGCCGTCGAAGAGCACGTCATACGGTGCCGGCAGGTCGGCGACGATGAGAACCGCGGCGGTGGCTGCTGCCTGAACGGCGGCGAGTTCGGCCGGGTCGGCGATGTCCGCCGCATAGTAGAACTCAACAGTGTCGCCGTCGGCAAGCTCGATCACGTTGACGGCGTCGGGTTTGTTCATGTACCCGTCCATGTAGACGTCGTTGACGTACGCGTACCAGTAACCCGGACTCTTCCGGAGGTAGGTGTCAACGTCGTCGAGCAGGAGAACGCCGTCATACCCGTAGCGCTTGTCGCTCACCGCATAGGCAAGGCCGGTTGCCTCGAGAGCGCCGAGCGGGGTCGTCTCGCTCACGGTGTAGGCTATCCCGGCTGCATCGGTGACGTATGAGGTCACATCAAAGGTCGCACCTGCGGTCAGCGTCACCGGGCCGTCGTAGAGGACGTCCATCGTGGGAGCGGTCTGGATGTCGGCGACGGTCTTCACCGCGGCGGTCGCTGCGGCCTGGACTGCGGCAAGGTCTGCCGGGTCAACGACGTCTGCTGCGTAGTAGTACTCGACGGTGTCACCGTCGGCGAGCTCGATCACGTTGACGGCGTCGGGTTTGTTCATGTACCCGTCCTTGTACTCATCGTTCACGTAGGCATACCAGGAGCCGGGGCTCTTCCTCAGGTAGGTGTCGATGTTGTCGACGAGGAGAACGCCGTCGTCAAACACGTAGCGCTTGTCGCTTACCACATAGGTCAGGCCCGTCGCCTCAAGCGCACCGAGGGGCGTCGTCTCGCTCACGGTGTAGGTGGTGCCGGCTGAATCAAGGACGTATGAGGTCACATCAAAGGTCGCACCTGCGGTCAGCGTCACCGGACCGTCGTAGAGGACGTCTGTGACCGGTGCTGACGTCACCACGATGTAGTCCGTCCTGACTTCGGCATCACTCCCATCGGTGTTCGTGGCGGTGAGTGCGACGGTGTACGTTCCGGCGGTAACATAGACATGGCTCGGGTTCTGCAGGTCGGAATCCACAATGCCGTCATTGTCGAAGTCCCACGCCCATGCCTTCGGGGCACCCGTCGACTGGTCGGTGAACTGGACGGTCAGGGGAGCGGTGCCGCTCGTCCTATCTGCGGTGAAGGCGGCGGTGGGAGGCACCGGAACCGGATCATCGCTGTAGATGATGATCTGACTTACATACTTCACCGAGAGGCCGGCCGCCGAGGGATAGAGATTGCCCGGTCCCCCATAATAGTAGTACCAGTAGCTCTCATCGAGCGTCTCGTGCATATCCCAGTTGCCGAAACAGTGCACGCCGTCGGGATTGACGGAGTCGTCGGCGAGGAAGAAGAACCGCATACCATCGGCATACCCGTTGTCCGGATAGATATTGGTCGCCGGGTCGGCGTCCGTGGAGAAATCGGTCTTCCAGGCGATGATCATCTCGCCCTGACGTGGCTGGGGCTCGTAGACATTCGTGTACCCGAAATACTTGGCAAACCCGCCGTCGCTGATCTTTATCTCGTCGCCGGGGGACATCCCGCCGACCAGTTCACAGAGATCCCGGACGCTTGAGCCCTGAATGGCTCCACCGTCGAGTTTCTCCATGACGTTCATATTCTCAGCTGTATTCCATCGCAATTCTTCCTGCAGGGCAGGATCGGGGTCATCGAGGAAGACGGGCCCCTGATGGTAATAGTGCGTTACTCCATCGCCGTAGACGGGCAGGTTTGCCTCCATCCACGCGATGTCCACCGTCTGCTGGTCAAGGACGGTGACACCGTCGTTTGCCAGTTTGGTGACGGTCAGCTCGGTGGTGTACGCACTTGCGGGTACGGCCACGAGCATGACCAGCATAAGTAGCAGTAAAGTCGATACGGATATTCGTTGCAGATTGTTCATTCTTTCACCTTTGTAAATCACCTTTGGTTCAAACGGTCAGGCCGGCGCAGAGGGCTGCCGGGACCGGCACGGTCGAAATCAGATGCCCGTCAATACACGAACAGACATGGTAGTGAGGTTGGCAGAGGCTCATATAAGGTCTGTGTTTAACCACATCATTTTATTAAATAAACATAATTAACATCGATATAAAAAACCCGCAGCATTTTGACTATCAAAAGCGATAACCATTAAGTAGGAGTTTTGGGGGTTTTTACGGTCTGTTCACCCCGCCCGCCTCCTCACAATTTCCGGGAAATCACCCTTTAAATCCTTAAAAAACCTCATTTCACCGCTCTTCAGGAATCAGGTCACCAAAACGGGAGACGGACAGAGGCGGAAACGTGATGCCTGCGCTCTCCGGTGAAAACGTCCAGAAACCGTAAAAATCCTGATCGGGGGTGCAGGCAGTCTCCGGCCGGGTCGCTCACTCTGAACAACCCCTCCCCGTTCCACCATCGCAGGGCGATCGCTCACCCCGCCTCCCGGACAGGCCACCCTCCCCCCCGAAACCGAAAGAAAATCCTCATCCCCCTTCCCGCCGACCTCTGCTGCAGGAGACTCGTCCGTGGACCGTTCGCACCATTCAGCTTCGTCCCCACCGTCACATGCTGCAGGCCATCCCCCCGCCGCCCCCTACCGCGAACTCATCAACCTCGCCGTCTACCCCTGGGACCGGGCCCGCTTCGGCGGCACGCGGGCGGACGTCGCCGCCTTCTGCCGCCGCC
>JAENZA010000147.1 GCA_016841485.1 Methanobacteriota archaeon | reverse complement strand
GAGTTTCATGATCGTTCCCGTATCTGTTCTCTCCAGGGCACGATAACCCCTGCGGTGGCGGTGCCGGCATGTGCCTCCCGGGTTTTGGGGTACACGGTCCGGGAGTGGACGGGAGGCAAAAAACGGGTTGCGGCATCTCTTTTTGGGCAACCGTGAGACTGCCGGGCGCCGCCGCCGGAGGAGGATCAAGATTATATGGTGTCGGATCTTCACCCGGTGTGAGCGCCGGAGCGTATCAGGAGGTATGTACTATGGCAGAAGACCAGAATCCGGAAGAGCAGATCAAAGTGGTGGTTGATTGCGTCCTGGTAAACTACCGGGGGGGTCCCGAGTCGCGGGATCGGGTAGTCCATGCGATCCTGGAGTGGGCGGAAGAGCACCCGGACGAATGGGAACAGTTGCAGGTACGCTGCCAGCAGCGTTACGAAGCGCTGGTGTAAGCCCTCCGGACCGGACACCTCATCTCTTCTTACTGTCCGGCGATCGGCCGCGGGTTCTCCTCCGGCGCTGCTCTGCGTTGAGCGCATCCGGCTCCGGGCCGGATACTGCAGACGGATGGGCGGCAGGCTTGCCTCAAAAGCAGTCGGCTCTCCAAAAACACGGGAAAATGAGTGCGAGGGGAGCGATTCGAACGCTCGAACTCCTTCGAGACAAGGCCCTCAACCTTGCGCCTTTGACCTGGCTTGGCAACCCTCGCCCGGATATGAGGGAAGAACATGCTCTGTGCATGAACGGAGACGGAAGATGCATCGGTTGCGCTTTCGCGCCCCATTTACCTCATGCAATCTGTCGTCATAGATGAAATACCTTTGTGCGGGGCTGCGATGAGGGAGGCCGCGCACCCCGGCAGTACCAGGGGAGACACCAACAGCAAAGTGCCTGCAGTCATACTGGTGCAGGGCGTGCGGCCACATCCGCGAGCCGGGAAAGATCCGGAACCGCCTGTGAAGAACTGACGGCAGACGGCGATTGACCGACAGCACTCGCCCAGGAGGAGAACAGCGCAACCGAAAACGGGGAGCAGGCTTCGGCAACCACTTGATGATCGTCACCGGACAGTTGGCGGTCTGAGCGATCTTCTGGCCGACACCGCACATCACAGCTCTGCGGAAACCTTCAAGTCTCAATCCGGAAGATATGAACAGCCACTCGTGGCACCCGCCGAACGTTTTTACCTCCGAATCATTTTAGCCGGGGATTTTTGTACATTTGAGCGCGCATGAGAAAGCATGGCTCTCTTCCTGAAACCGGGCATCAAAAAGTCTTCATGGTTTGAAATGCAGACGAATAATCACTCTTTCTTCCGGCATAAGGAAATACGAGAATGAACGTTTTTCCGGTCGATGAAGAAGGGGCAAAGGAGAACATGCATGAAAAAAGCAGCGATTACAGCAGCAACTCTTGTGCTTGCATTCTGCCTCCTCTCCTGCGGGTGCACCACGGCACCTGCGACGACAGAGACAGCCGGGCAGCCGGCAGATACGACTCCGGCCGTCTCGTACGAGGACACACCGGTTCAGCACGCCGACGTAAACGGTGTCACTCTCGGATACCGTGAGTTCGGCACGGAAAACACAGAACCGCTCCTTATGATCATGGGCTTTGCCGGGACGATGGATATGTGGAATACCACGTTCATAGGCATCCTTGCGGAGAACTACCACGTCTACGTCTACGACCACCGCGGCATGGGGGAGAGTACCGACATTGATGCACAGTTCAGCATTGCACAGCTTGCAGACGATGCGGCAGGCCTTATGACCGCACTCGGGTACGACAGCATGGACATCTACGGCGTCTCGATGGGATCAACCGTTTCGCAGCAGCTCCTGATCGATCACCCGGATACGGTGAGAAAGGCCATCCTCTCCTCCGCCACGTACAGTGCTTCCATTCCGGCAACAGAGAAACTTCACGGCATTCTCGAATCCTGTGCAAAAGATCCGGACGAGCAGACGGCAGTACGAAAGGAGGCCGTGGCAAACCTCAACTGGGAGGGCAGTTATGACGGCCTTTCGGGGATCGCAAACGACGTCATGCTCGTCACCGGAACCGCAGACGACTTAACCCCGGAGTCGGTCGCGGCAGAGATTGCCGGCCGGATCAACGGTTCGTGGCTTGTCCGTTTCAAAGGCATCCCCCATGCAGGTGCAGCCTATGCTCCTGTTGAATATGGAACCGTTGTTATAACATTCCTGGAGATGGACGAATCTCCCGCTTAACTTTTTTTCCAGAAAATCCGGGTTTTACGGGATAAACCGCATAATACCCGCAGGGCCACAAGCATACCCCTTGAAGATCTTCGTCCAAAGGAACGCCCGGAGCGGGTGTGCGCCACTCGCTGAAGTCTGCAACGAGAGGGAACCGTAAGGGCTCATAAGGGGCTCACCGGCGGCGATGGATGCCCCTGGCTCAAGGACCACCCGGAACGGCTGCGGGTGCTATGGGTGCGGAGCGTCGTCCCGATGCGCATCTCGTTCATCCAGAGGTTTCCGGATCGGAAACATTTTGTTTCTAGAACAGATACATCCCGTTCACGAGGCAGAAACGGTAGGAGAAAAACGGTCTTAACCGAACTCTTCAAAACCGGGGAAAGAATACGCATTCTCCGGTATGTTGCCGGGGCGACCGGGACCTCAAGACCTCTTGTCTCACGCTACCTGCGTCTGCTGGTCCAGAACGACTTCTGTACACAACGTGGCCGGGAGTATACCTGGGATGAGAACGCCCGAAGTCTGGCAGTCAAACGCCTGCTCGACATCGACCTCCTTGTGGCGGCGGTTCCGCTCCCGGATGCTCCTAACGGAGTTCGGCAACCTTTCGGAGAGGTGGGACAATCCGCCGCTCACGGGCCTCGGCATCGGTAAGAAGGGTATCCATCAAAGAGCATACAACCGTAGAGGTGCAGGGTGTGACTCCACTGCGAACCGGATCGAAGAGAGACCTAACGGGCATAGCCTCCGGGACGGCCTTTCGGAACCTGCCCAACTGCCATAACTCCCGTCTGCGGCGTCTACGCCAGGTCGGGAAACAGACCTTCATCGCCATCAGCTACCCGTTGTTCCGCCCACCCGGTCAGTCCATCCGCTCCAGAGCGAGCGCCGCAAGGAGCGCCATCGTCTGGAAGATCTCTTTGTTCTCCGGGGTGAGCACCCCCTCCGGGTCGTCGAAGGCGAACGCCATGATGCCGAAGATGGGCCTGTGTGCCCTGACAGGGATGTAGTGTCCCGTCCCGGAGGGCAGGTTATCGGTCCCCCGACCTGCCGACTCGCCGTTGTCGTAGGCCCACTGGGTGATCGACCGCTCCTTTTCAGTGAGC
>JAENZA010000146.1 GCA_016841485.1 Methanobacteriota archaeon | reverse complement strand
GAGGCTCATCTACACCTTCGAGATCGAGGGCATTCCGGGCCACGTGCCGCTCGAGACGGTTACCCTTGAAGACCTGAACGGCAGGACGAAGGTGACGGACAGGGTGGTTTACCAGTCGGTGGAAGACCGTGACGGGACGCTTCAGTCGGGCATGGAGGAAGGGATGAACGAGACCATGGACCGGTTTGCCGACCTTCTGAAGGAGATGCAGAGGGGATAGGCAGGCGGCTGAAAATCCGGGGTTCAGAGACGCCGCGGAGCCCATGCCCGGCACCCGGCGTGACCGGCAGGGGTGGTGTATTCCTACGGCTGACTTCCTGATCGTTCTCATCCTGCTTGGTATCGCCGTTGTGGGGGTGGCGGTCACGGTACGCTATCGGAGCGATATGCATGCCGTCAGGGAGCGGATCGACCGCCTGGGGAGCTGGGTGGTCCGGACCGGCTGCGGACCGATCGAATGCGCCCGGGTGGGAAACGGATACCCGGTGCCGGTCGTCCACGGCAACGCAGGTGGGTTCGATCAGGGACTGATGCTCGCCGGAAAAAGGAATAGGGGGTATCACAGGGGAGGAGAGGTCCCGGTATCAGCCTGTCCCGCCCGGCTGCACGCCTCGAACTTCGCGCAGCCGCGGGGGCAGGATCTTTCTTCTCCCCGAACGCGCCAGCCGATACCGTTGCGTCGGTGGCGCTCTCCTCTCGCTGGATCCGAGGATGGATGAAGCGATCCGGACCAACCGGGCGCTGATCGCCACAACCTCTGAAGTGAGACACGACCGGAGTGTGAGACCGGTATCTCTCACATAACCGTATCCTGCTCCGGAGGAGCCTGAAGGCAGGTATACCGTCACCGTGCCGACCCTCCCCGGATGTGTCATCTTCGGGGGGCCGTCGATGAGGCAATAACGATGGCACGGGAGGCCATCGAGGATCTCCTGGAGAAGGGTGGAGAGAGCCCCACCGCGGAAGGAATGCTCGAATACACGCTCACCGACGACCCGGACAGGCGAAAAAAGTAATCGGTAGTATCCTCATCGAGGATTTCTACCTGACTTATGAGCCGATGGAGAAGGTTATTTCGATTTTATTCCCAGGTTCGCCTTCTTCACTGCCATAATCTCTTTTGGCGTAAGCCCGACCTGTCTCGCCGTTTGAGCCGAATTGCTCTTGAGGAGATCCGCACGGGTGAATTGGGTGAGAGATGCTCTTGTCGCCCTGTCCAGTTTTTTCGTCGCGAGAGCATTCACCTGTATCTTTGTCGTGTAGTCGGATGTTCTGAACCGGCCTCCTCCCGGAGCAGAACTGATCGTCCGCAATGCGAAATCGGTATCCAGAATCGTATGCTGGCCGGAAGGGTACCTGTCCATGTCGTTGATGCTTGCAAGTGATCGATCGCGGATGCAGGACTGGAGTTCGTTCATCAGTTGCCGGGTGTCGCGAGGTATTTTCGGAATCTCTTTATAGATTTCATTGAACTTTTTCGGCAGGACCTCCTCATATACCACAAATTCGCTGAGCGGCCATTTCGGCACGTGCGACTGTATGGATCTTTTATCGAACTCAAGACACGCACTTAGGTGCCTGCCCGTCATGAAGAGATCGATCTCCGTAACTTCCGACGTGACAGGCTCCGAGACAGGGTCCGGTGATTTGTAAAAGACCGTATAATCCGCAGTATAGTAGGCGGTATCCGGGCAGGGTCCCGGATCATAGACGACTTCCACTTCTATTCGATCATCGTATACGGCGACGTGATGCGATTCGATATCCTCGGTTACGTTGTCTCCGGAACGAACAGATTCGATATACCCGCCGTTTCCTTGAGAACGATCGACGATGTATCCCCCGGGGACGGGAATCGGATAGGAACGTCTCGAATAGTTGGAGAAAAGTCCTCCTTTGTACGAATCCTTTACCGTCTGCTGGATCTCTCCCGTCTCGTACTCCGTGGTCCCGGTCGTCTCCGTGTGCGTCTGCTTGTGGAGGTGAGAGGTCTCCAGTTGAGCGGCGACACAAAGGCCTTTGCTGTCTTCCGGCATGGCGACGACAAAGAAGAACTCCTGTATGCCTTCCAGCCGTCGCGGACCGTTTGTCACCGAGAGTTCCTGATCCCCGGTAAACGGCCGGGGGAAGATGGCGAACAGAGCGCGGTTGGTTCCAAGATGGTAGGAATCCAGAAGGTGATACATCTGTTCGAGTTCGGTCGTATGAGAGAGCGTCTCCCTCGCTTCCTGGGAGGCGTCGATCTGGCGAAGGTTGACGTTCTGTCCCTGGGCCGCTGCCTTATATCCCGATTCGTAGTTCGAACTCAATGTCAGGGCGCCGCTGGCCTTGTCCTTCCCGGCACCCCCTTCTCCCTTGAAGGACCATCCCTTATCCACGTCGGTTGTCTCCAGAGAGGTCGTTGTGGTTCCTCCGGTGTTCACCTTCAAGTCGTGGAGAGAGCGGCTCATGACCTCTCCGGATTCGGTGACAACCGTGAACATCTCCCGTTTTTTGGGCTCGAAATCGATGATGTAGGGGTATCGTTTGATATCGTTCTCTTTCAGGGGGAAGACCGCAAAGTTCAGCACGGCTCCATAACAGGGATAGTAATCCCTTAAGAGTGCATGGAAGTTTGCATAAACCCGGCTATTCCATTCCCGGGGTTTCCGTACGTCGACTCCGAGCTCGTTATCATCGACCTGGTATCCGGTGATGGAGCACACGGCTTTCAGGTAAACGATCTTGCGTCCGGCAAGAACCGTCGGATCCAGATCGGGTTCGTAATAGAAGAATGCCATCGACGATTTCCACTTGAGCGGAAAACTGCGGTCAGAAAAGTCAGTGTCCATCATATCCGAGGAAGTGCTGAGATGCTTCCACGGAACTTCTGTCGGATATCCGATTTCAGTCATTTACGCACCACGTTCTCATTACTACCAGTTTACACGAAGAAAATGGTAATAATTAATCCCAATGGGTGTGGTAATATAAATGTTTGTCATTCCACTTACCAGAGGAAATTTTATTTCCCTGATTTGTCTCAGAAATTTAAGCCTCTTAGTACAAACCATACTAGATTTGATGTTTCCCGGTTATCACATGCCCCAAGCCGCATGGAGCCGGTTCCCCGACATCACGGTATTGAAAGACGTGATCACGCGGTGCTCGTATCTGTCGGGATGGCGGCAGCCTGCATGATCGTCGCCGGAACCGGTATCCTCAAGATTCCTGCGTCGAAACAAGCCGGTAAACGCGCCCCGTCTTCCCGGTCGGCCCCTTGTTCTCCGCGGTCAGGAGATAGAGTTCGTGCTCCGCGTCCTCTCCGAATGCGAGGATATAAGCC
>JAENZA010000145.1 GCA_016841485.1 Methanobacteriota archaeon | reverse complement strand
TCACCCTCTTCTGGCTTAAGAGACCTCTCGTGATCCGCGCGGCTGAACGGCTCGGTTCCGCCCAGATAACCGCGTTCGTCCACACGCTCGACGATGCGGCAGGGCAGGTCCCCCACCTCCCGTCGTTGATGGCGCGGTCGGTCCTCCTCACCACAGGCGCCTGGGTCACCCACGCAGCACGGGTCGTCCTGATCGCCGGGGCGGTGGGGTATTCGGTGCCTCTCCCGGCACTCACGCTCCTGCAGCCGCTGGTGAGCGCCCTCTCCCTCGTTCCGATATCGCTCTCCGGGCTCGGCCTGGTAGAGGTGGGGCTCGCGGCGGTCCTCGCAGAACTCGGCGTGCCCGCAACGGTGGGGGTATCTATTGCGCTCCTCGACCGGGGGATAACCGTGGCTTTCCACCTGCTCGTCGGGGGAAAATATGCGACAAAATTAGTATAGGCTCTGCCGGAGAACCTCAGGGTCCTCCTGCACAAGAATCCAGAAGTGAATCTCGTACGTGGTCGACGGTGAGGAGACGTCCACCGAGACCTTCTGGTAGGTGTAACGGTATTCGGTATTGATGACCTCCTTCCGGGCGTTGATGGTACCGTGGTCGTTATCGATAGTCCACTCGGTGCGGCTCACGGTATAGCCGGAATCAGTCACAGCGGATGCGGCGTCCTTTGCCGGCGACGTCTGGGCGGGCGGGGTACCCACCTGCTCCACGCTGCTCGTCGTGGTGCTGAAGGTCTCCCGCGTCGCGGGATCGAAGATCAGCCACCCTTCACGATCGGGGAGGCCGAAGCCGGAAAAGTCTGCGGGCAGGAGTATCTGGTCCTTGCCTCCCCGGATCTCCTGGGTGCCGTTCGTGGGGATAAGGACCCCGACGGCTCCGTTGTAGGTGGTCTGGAGAACAGTGGTCGTCGGTTCCCTTACCTGGATGAGACCGGGCTTTTCAGGGGTGAAGGTGACGTTGAAGGCCTTCTTCGTATTTCCCCCGGTCCCGGTCGCCGGTAAGGTAAACGTCCCCGACTGGAGAATCCGGTTGTCGTATCTGGCGGTATAGGTATAGGGAGTCTCGGAGAGTTCGTGAGAGACGACCGAGAAGGCGAAAGCCACCGGTTCTCCCACGTCGACCACGCTCGGGAGAACCTTCGGGCTCTCGAAGTAGAGCTCGGAGAAACTCTCCCTCATGGTGTCGGATGTGCCGGTAAAGACCACGAGCGCCCCGATGACGGCAATTCCGAGGACGCAGGCGGCGATGATGGCGTATACGATGGTTTTATCCTCAAAATCCATAGTAACTGATATTCGTTAAATCGCATATAACCGTTGCCAGATGATGCGGGACGGGAACCGGGGCGGAGAGAAGAACCAAAGAAAAAGCGTTAACGGATCCCGGATCGTATCTATCAATAGTAATGTCGGAACTTCGTGATCTGCTGGCGGTCATTCTCTTCATCCTCGCTGTTGCGGTGGTCATTCTGGTCCCTCCCCTGAGTGAGACACCCCTGCGGGCAATCCTCGGGTTTCCCCTGATCTTTTTTGTCCCGGGGTACGTCTTCGTCGAGGCCCTGTTCCCGGAGCGTGAAGAATTGACGGGGATAGAACGCCTGACCCTCGGCATCGGGCTCAGCATCTGTATCGCCGTCTTTATCGGTTTCGGGCTGAACTACACTCCCTGGGGAATAAGGCCGGGATCGATCCTCCTTGCGCTCGCCGGATTCACCCTCGTATTCACGGCAATAAGTGCGGTCAGGCGGATGCGCTGCCGGGTGGGAGAGGAGATTCACCGGCCGGAGGAAGAAGGGGCTCTGTGATCCAGGGCCCCCTCGTAGTGCTCCTCAACCTTTCTCACAATCTCCTCCCACCGGTACTCCCCGGCCGTCTCGAGACACCCCTCCCGCATCTGCGCCGCCTGATCAAGCGCCGCCAGGATCTTCTCCCCCAGCTCTCCCGCCGAGAGCCCGCAACCCATCGCCCCCGCGCAACGATGACCCGGTCGTGATCAAAAAAAGTCAGGGGCATCGCCGAAAACGCGGGCCCAAAAAGGGGCAGCATGCTTCTCCCTGATCAGCCAAAAAGGGCCACAGAGAGGATCTGCAGGACGCCCATCTCCTCTTCTGGTATGCTTATTGTTACATAATGCCACTACAGAAGATGCTCATCTATCATTTCCTCACCTTTATCGTCAGGTAGACTGCATGCCTTGCATCAACCCTCGCAAGTATCCGTGCAACCGGTACTGGAAGCGGATAGTAACCACTACCATGAATTTTCTCAACGGTAAACCCATGATACTCAAAGAGCTCGACCAAACTCTCATATGTAAATACCCGCAGATGGACTCGACCGCGATTTTCATGTTTGAGGCCGTGTTTTGGGTCAAACGAGTTCCCTAAAATTACCTGATTGCTTATATGAGCGGAAAATGGTTGCTTTCCAAGGAACAACGAGAAGATGTTGTGAATCCCGGCCAGGTTTGGTGTGGATATAACGGCGTACCCGCCATTCTTTAAGACCCGGTAGATCTCTTCGATAAATAAGTCCGTTTCGTAAAGGTGCTCAATGATCTGATTCGCATGGATGACATCAAACACACCATCGTCAAACGGAAATCGGTCATTCAGGTCAGAATCAACAACCTGTATGGAACCATCGTGTACCGGCTCCACTTCTAAAATGCACTCAATCCCGAATACCTGCGGCGTCCCGATCTTCTTCGCGACCTGACGGGTGAAACTCCCATTCCCGCACCCGCAATCCAGCAGCCGTGCATCAGGATCGTTCTCGACTAATTTGAGAATGCACTGTCTGTTTTCATAATCCGTCCTATCAAATAGAGTCATTAAGCCCATGAAAACACCTAATCTGGCCTCAGGTTACACTCCGGAGCACCTGATGGATACCTTCGCTGTACGAGACTATGCGCACCCCTTCCCACGGGAGGCATCTGACGATGTCCGATGCAGAAGAACATCGACACCCCGAACAGCACATCCCGTTCTTTCCCGGTCATTCTGGTTACACCTCGTTCGTTGCAAAAGCCCGTGTAGGAGTGATATGGAAGTACTACAACAATCCTCGATAAAGCCTTTCAAGTTGCTCCACAACCACATTCCAGTCGTAGTTCCGCGCAAATTCGATGCAGGCCTGTTTTTGACCGGGACCTCGTTCAAGGACCCGATGGATCTTCCCGGACAGCGCTTCTGGAGTGAGTGAACAGCAATACCCATTCGCCCCCTCCACCACCAGATCCCCCGCCGCGTTCCCCGGGTGGTCCGTCGTCACCACGGGGAGCCCGCAGGCCATCGCCTCCAGCGCCGCGATCCCGAAACCCTCGCGGGTCGAGGGGA
>JAENZA010000144.1 GCA_016841485.1 Methanobacteriota archaeon | reverse complement strand
AGGATCGAGTGCTGGAAAAAGTAGAGCAACGCCGCTATTCCGACAACAAAACCGACGAAGTACACATACTCCGATCTCGGGACGGTTTTCGCATACACGAGGATAGAGACGAGGTTCCCGCCGACGGAGGCCATTAAGATGGTAATCGGTTGGGGTCTGGATAAGGGTTTCCTTTTTGGTTACTGGCTGTATTCGCGTGGGATGAGGGAAAACTCCTTTGCACACGCCCGAATCTTAGCCAAAGGACAAGTGCGTTCCGGACCGGCGTCAGTGGAGTGGTCGGCGAGATTGTGGCGGTATTGGAGACCGGAGTTGCTCCTTCAAAGCGGGGTAACAGATCCCCTCCGGATACGGATCGGATTACTCTCCATGGCATCGAGATTACTTATTCCGCGGCCACTGCGACAGCAAGGAGGGACTTCTTCGCCGAATCGAGATCCCTTTTTGCTTCGGCCAGCTCTTCTCGACCATCGCCCTGCTCGTGGGTCGTTTGACCACACCCCGGCGGTTCACGCAGTCCTGGAACCTGTACGACATGCCTCACCCATCAAGAACAATCCCCTGCCGGATGCTATCGAAGAACGGGGCGTCCTCGGTCTTTAATCGGTATGCTTCGTCCGGCGTATCGACGATCGGGGAGAGCTCCCGCGACAGGGCGCTCTGGTGCCGTTGCAGTATCTCCCGGACGGGCTCTTTTTCGGGGATCTCGATATCGCTCGCGGACGGATCCTCCCCTCTCGCACAACTGCCGTAGAGGATGACGCTCGTCGTCACGTCCTGCAGGTCCCGGACGAGGGGCTGCACCTCAAGAAGCGTGAAACAGATCTTCATCTGCCGCAGGAGGACGCTCTCCATCTTCGCCCGGTAAAAGGCGAGGTTTCCCACATCTTCGCGGGTGATGAGGCCCATTGTCTCAACCGGCGATGCAGACGACCCCGCGGGGACGACGATAACCGCTACCAGTATGCCGGGTGCAGCGAAGTGATTATCGGTGGTTTTTGCAGGGCACGATGAGCCTGAACGAGTTGGATTGCGCGCAAATTATACCCGGTGCAAAGTATAATGCGTACCTGACGTCTGCCCTGCCCGGTGTTACCATGACACGATCACCGGCGATCGTCCTGACGGCCGACGAGACGATGATGAGCAACTATCGGGGAGGCATGTTCCTTGGATTTTCCACCTGTACTCCCCGTGGCATTCTCCCGGACTGGCTTTTTTTCATGACTTTTGTCCCGCCGGTCCCGAGAAAGAACGGGCGGGCGGTGTTTGCGGACCTGGGGTTGCGGACGCTCGAGGCGGCGCTCCTCGCCGACGGGTTTACTGAAGACGAGGTGGCGGTCGTCCATCCACGGGACCTGCGACGGATGGTCGGCAGGGAGACGGAGATCGTAGCGATTGGAGGCCACGATCCCCTCGGGATCAACCCGCCCACCTCGACGTTCGTGGATATCGCCCGGACCGGTCCTCCCTACAACCGGGTGAAGTTCCTGGAACTGATGCGGAACCCTGCACTGAGGAAAGCGACCACGATCGTCGGCGGCAAGGGAGCGTGGCAGGTCTCCGACCCGGGAGTCATGGAGCGCCTGGGCATCGATCACGTGCATCTCGGAATGGGGGAGATCTCTATGCCCAGGGCATGCAGGGCGATCCTGCACGGAGAAGAGGTTCCCCGGATCATTCAGGGTGAGGATGTGCCTCTTGAACGCATCCCCCCCATCCGGAGAGCAAGCATCCACGGGCTCGTTGAGATATCACGCGGGTGCGGGCGGGGCTGTGCGTTCTGCACGCCCGGCATGCTGAAGGTCATTCACAAGCCCGTCGACCAGATCGTCGGCGACGTGCGGGTGAACGTCTGGGAAGGAAACACGACGGCACTACTCCACTCCGAGGACGTGCTCCGTTATGGTTCGAGATCAATCCGGGCGGAGCCCGAGAAGGTCATGAGCCTCTTTGCCCGGGTCGGCGCCATCGACGGCGTTACGGCCGTGTCCTGCAGCCATATCGCCCTGGCCACGGCATACCACCACCCAGAGTTGATCGACCGGCTCTCCGAGTACCTCATGACCCTTCCCGAGCAGCAGTTCATCGGAGCCCAGACCGGTATCGAGACGGCGAGTTCCCGACTCATGGAGCGGTACATGCATGGAAAGTCGCTCCCGGCAAAACCCGAGCAGTGGCGCGAACTGGTGCTGGAGAGTATCGCCCATCTCTCGGACAACAAGTGGGTTCTCGCCTGCACACTGGTAACGGGGCTGCCCGGAGAGACCGAAGACGACGTGCTCCAGACACTCGATCTCGTCGACGACCTGAAAGGAACGCTGGTCTTCATCGTGCCGATGAACTTCGTGGCCATGGGCGACTCCACCCTCTCCCGCGAAGAATCGTTCACCGTGGAGAAGATGACGCCCCTGCACTGGCAGCTGATCGGCTCCTGTCTAGAACACGACGTCCGCCTTGCCCGTATGCTGGAAGACACCATAATCTCCGGGAATTTCCTGATCAGGCGACTCGGCTACTACGTTTCGAACAGGCTCGTCGGGAATGCCGAGACGTTTGCCAGGATGCTACAGGACGGCATTCCCCCGAAGGACTACACGGTCGACACAAAGAACTACCTCCTCCCGGAGGTTTAACGGGCTGGAGGAACCAAATCCCCCATCTGATCCCTGCCTGAGCGGCGCAGAACGACGATGGATCTTTCCTGCGCCCGGAGGGAGCGCTTCTGCTCGTGGTTCGCGGCACCGGGTCTTCTACGTTGATATCTCCATCGGTCTCGCGGTCTTCGTCGGCGGTTTCCGGCGATTCCCGCTTCCCGGCAGATCCGGCAGAAGGGTGGTTTCGATCCGACACGGTGCGGTGCCGGGCAACCCGCTCCTCGCAGAGCCGGTGTACCTGACCGGCTACATCGAGTGGATGGGCACGGGAACGCGTGATATGATCCGGCACTGCAGCAGATGGTCCAGGGGCGTCCGGGCCAATGCCCGGGGTCGGGTACCGGCAGTCCCCGTCCCAGGCGAGGAGAGGGGAGCGAGTATAGGTAGTTGAAGCACCAGGAGATCCGGGTGGACCGAAGGCGTACCGGCGCTTCCGGACGGAGCGGAGCACCTGGAAGGCGAAACAGTAACTTTATATCGGGGTTTTTCCTTCCCTTTCACATATCCGTGGAGTGTTAGGAAGATGGAGGTATGGAGGATTCTCATTGTGGCCGGGCTTCTGGTTGCGGTTGTCGGCAGCGCCTTCTGCCCGGTTGCCGGGGCGACGGCCGTCCCCGCCGCATCGTCGCTTCCCGATATCGCTTCGCAGTTCAAAGGCCGTGACATGGAAGATCTCATCGTCGGGCCGCTGTC
>JAENZA010000143.1 GCA_016841485.1 Methanobacteriota archaeon | reverse complement strand
ACGGTGATCACTTCTGGTTTGTCTAAAACTCGTGCCGAGAGAAACTTTCCATCCTGATTTATGACAATTTCAACAGCGGCATTCTGAGTAGTGTGCCCAATTGGGATCAGTGATGTTGCATCCTCAGCGTCCCATGCAATGCTACTGCAGTTGTCATACGTCTCGCAGAGTCGGGAGATCCAGGTCACTGCATCTCCTCCTCATCGGCAAGGCAGAGGTTTTCTCCCGGAACGAACGTTTTCGGGCGCTGGGATTTGATCTCACGGACGACCGGGCATTCCTCCGGGCGGGCGAACTCCACGACACCATGCCGCATCACCGGATACCACATGCGGGCGGAGAGTTTTCCATCGCTGCTCTCATCAGGGTAGGTGAACCCGTGAAACATCAGTCCAAACGCAAGTTCGGAGCAGTCGTCATAGGCGCCTTCCCCCTCTCCCCATGTACAGGGTTCGACATACCCCTGGCACTCGCGCGTCCCGAGGAAGACGTCCCGCCTTCCCCCCCGGGCAATCATCCGCGTTGCCATAGCGTAATGCTTGTTTTCATTCCGGTCGCATGCAAGTTCGGGCCGGTGCGGGTTCCACTCGAAGTGGGCCTTCACCTGATACTCCACGTCCGCAAGGTAGGTGTAGATCGAGAGATCATTCGCAACCTTTCCACCCTGATATTTTATCGGGCGGATACCCTTCGACTGGGTCTGAATCATCTTCAGCACCCTGGCGGAGTCGATCACCCACAGGATCGTCGGCTTCCAGTAGACACTCTCCAGGATCCCCTTCAGCGCCTGGTATGTGGGGATCTGGTAACTGAACTTCTCGCCGCCGATCCTGGTCAGCGGATCGGTGAACAGAGCGAACTTCCCGAAAACCCGGAACTCAACGTTGTTTGGATACTCCACGTTCTTTTGCCGCCCTCCCTCTTTATTTCTATAAGATAACGGGCTCATTATCGGTGAGCGGGGTGATGCCGTATTCAGAAGAGTAATACATATCAGCAAGTGCTAGAACGCCGGTATCCCCGATCGGGCATATCCCGTTATCCATTGATTGAACCTCGCTGTTAAAAAGGTTTACCGAAAATTGCTGCGCCTCTTTCAAGAGTTCCGCTGTTGCGGGAAGGTGAGATGTTTTCGCCAGACTCTCGATGATCTCCTTGCCCCTCCCATACGGCACAAGAACACTTGCCGTATCCCGATCGATCACTGCGAACTGACTTCCGCTTGAGGCAAATGCCTGACAGAACGGGTACCCGGGACGGTGCTCGAAACGGTGCGTATATGCCATCACTCCGGTTCTGTTCAGGGAAAGAAGATCGAAGAGCGTGACATCGGTTGCAAACCCTGAATTTTTCTTAGAAACCGGGTACGGCATCATCCCCTCCTGCCTCTTATAGTAGTAAAAGTAATATCTCGCCAGCGCCTTCGGCGAGAGAAGATTGCTGTCGAACTGCGCAGGATCCTCTGCGTAATCACGTAGAACTCGCTCTGTTTGCTGCTGGCCTCGTCCGATCTCGGGCAGACGGGAGAGGTTCTCCTCGGAACTGTTGATGATAAACACGTCCCGGCACGCATCCTCGCCGTGCCGGTTGCACCTCCCGGCCGCCTGTGCGATGCTGTCGAGCCCCGCAAGGGATCGGACCACACAGTCAAACGAGATGTCGATGCCTGCTTCGATGAGCTGGGTACTGACACAGATCACGAGTTTTCGGTCTTCGAGTTCCTCGTTCAGTTGTGCAAGTTTTGCCCTGCGGTGTGCCGGACAGAGCGCCGTGCTCAGGTAGTGGAGGGAGCAGGAGGGATACCGGCGCTTGAGCGCGGCATACAGGTTCTTTGCCGCCTTTTTGGTGTTCATGACGACCAGAACGCTGGTATTGGTTCGCTGCCTCTCAAGGACAAAATCAGCAAGCGCCGATGCTGAGTAACCGCCGGGAATACAGGCATCATGGATGGCTGTTCGCCGGAACTTCTCAAACATCCCTTCGTAATCCGGAACAAGGTTCTCCGGCGAGGAACATCTGACGGGCACACCGACGTTTGAGCCGGGTTGGGTTGCGGTGCAGAGGATGATCGTTGCGCCGCATACCTCGGCAAGAAAGTTCAACGCGGCATTGAACATATCGAGACACTTGATCGGGATCGTCTGGACCTCGTCGAGAACGATGATGCTGTTTGCAAGGTTATGCATCCTCCGGACGGACTGGGTCTTCCCGAGGAACAGCGTATTCAGGAATTGCACCGTGGTCGTCAGGATGATCGGCACGTCCCACCGTTCGGTAAGCAGGCTGCGCCGGTCTCCTTCGTCCGGCTCGGTGAGGGTATCATTCTTCCGATCCCGGGTCTTGTTCCCATCAGAATCCTGGATCAGGTTCGAGTGGTGCTCGAGGATGACGCGGTCCTTTTTGAGGCTTCTACGGACAACGTCTGCGTTCTGATCGATGATGGTGGTGAAGGGGATGGCGTAGATTATCCTCTGTTTCTTGTGAAGAATTGCATGCCGCAGGGCATAACGGAGGCTTGCAAGCGTCTTCCCCCCGCCGGTCGGGACACAGAGGCGGTAGATCCCCCCGGGCCGTGCGGCCGCCTGCCTGCAGGTATCCGAGATCTTGGCGCGAAGGCGATCGATCTCCCGGTCTTTTCGCATCTCCGTGCTGAGATACTGTTCGAGGTTGTCTGCAAGTTCCTGCCAGGTTGTTTCGAGCTCATAGTTCGGGTCCTGCGCCGGCAGCCTTGCCTTAAAGCAGTAGGCGTCATATCGATCGGCATCGATGATGCAACTGAGGAGGTATCGCGCAAAAAGGGCAAAATAGATGGGTTGTTCTTGTCTGATGTCCTGCCGCCGACGGATCGGTTCGAGGATCTGCCTCGCTTCCTCGACCGCTTTGTGGAAAAGGGCATCCAGTTCCTCTGCCGTGATGCACTCGGTCTCAAAGTTTGTCATGCTCTCGTCGTATTCAATCTCTTTGTCCGGATACAGGCGGGAGTGAAATCTGTCCAGTCCGTTGGTATCAATACAGTCGATGAGACCGCTATGGTGGGAACAGACGGCAAGGGCGACAATCTGGGCTGTGCAGACCTGATAGGCGTCTGTCGATTTACCATATTTTTCAAAGATGTACCTGGCTCCCGCGGAGGTGTGATTGATCGTTCCCCGGAGACGTCTGTCACCCGAGCGAAGATACGCCTGAAACTCCTGTTTTGCTTTTCCCGCATCATGAACCCGGCCGCAGAGTTCCGCAAGATGCGGACAACCGATTGCCCCGCCGTATGTCCTGCATAGATCTGCGACCGTTAAGCCGTGTTCCAGCAGCGTCTGTTCTCGGTTGGTTTCAGAATCATAGCGGGCGAGACTCATGGGGCCATCTCCGTTGATAGGTTCTTATAATCCAAGTTATA
>JAENZA010000142.1 GCA_016841485.1 Methanobacteriota archaeon | reverse complement strand
CTCCATCGAAAACCCGAGCTCCTCCCAGGTCTTCCCCACCATCTCGTGCGGTTCCAGCCCGAGTTTACGGGCGAACTCCCTATCCACGTGGACGTACCGGAGGTCCCGATCCAGGATATTCACCGTCTCCGGCAGATATGAAAGGATAGTTGCCAGCATCTCCTGCTCGCCGTCCGGCCGAAGATCCCACAGGCGGACGAGTTGCATGCGACCATCCTCGCCGACCCTGCTGGAGTACCGGATCCGCCGCTCGTTGCCGTCTAGAGTCCGGATGGTGCAGGCAAGGTCGGGGAGTTCGGCGCGGTCACGCAGCGATGCTGCGATCGTCCCTCTGCACTCCTCTTCGACGATCCGGGGCAGAAGAAACCGGCTTAAGAACTCCCCGGCATCGCTGCCGAAAAGAGCGTCCCGGTCGACGTCGAGACAGTGCTGCAGTGCTCTGTTGATCCAGGCAATACGGTTCTCCGGACCGACCAGGAGCATGCCCTCGTCAAGCAGATCGAGGATCTGCGGGGCCGGCGCGGGTTCGGCAGAAGCGCCAGGGGGTGGTGTCATCGGCAGGACTCCACTTGCACAAAAGTATCCTGTTTTTATTATTTATTTATGATTGTGAAAACCCCTTAACCGGGAACGATCCGTCTCCCCTATTGCCTTCCGGGCAATGGCGATGCGCGATCCGGAAGAGCGGCAGACAGGTGCCGGGAGAGCACGGCAGTTTACTCTCCGCCCGCCCATGGCAATGCACATAACTGCGGAGAGGACAATTCCCTGTCAAGCATGGATGGCTGCAGCGGTTCCGTCATAACCCTTGGCGATAGGGATGCCGATACCGGCAGGCCCAGGGGAGGGAAGGCAGCATCGTTGCACCGGATGGTCCGGGCCGGTCTCCCCGTCCCGCCGGGGTTCGTTCTCGCGGCGGACTTCTTTGTGGAGTGGACGGCAGCGCTACACAATCCTGACGCTGATGACCGAGACATCGTTCAAAGCCCATCTCGGCCAGGCCCAGGACATCTACTGGTCGGGGAACATCTCGCGGGAGAACCTTGATCGGTGGCTGGAAAACAGCCTCGATGCCCAGATCCTGCAGATGTACTCTTACAAGACCGCTTCGGCCACCGAAGGGGTCGCTGCCCTCTCGGCGATATTCCTGGACCTTGCCGACGAGAAGAAAGAGGCCTGCATGTCGTTCGGCAGGGCGATGGGCATCGTCTTTCAGATCATCGACGACGTGCTGAACTTCAGCGACTCGCCGGAGTGGCGGAAGGTGCAGGGCGAGGACCTGAAGGCGGGGAAACCGACGTACACGATAATCCGGGCGATCGGGATGCTCGACGGCACGGAGTCGGAGAGGCTCAGGGAGATCCTCTGCACCCCTGCGTTGCGGGAGGACGAAGCGGTTCTGGCCGAGGGGATAGCGCTGGTCAGGAAGTCCGGAGCGGTGGAGAGGTGTACGGAAGAGGCGGTGGGGATGATCGAGGAGGCCTGGAAGCAGTTCTCCGGGCACATCACTCCCTCGCCCGCAAAACTCATGCTCCGGGCGGTCTGCGCAAACCTGATACAGATGGCATACGAGGTCTGAAGGGCGGTGCGGACCTCGCCGGTATACCTATGGCGGACGGAAACGCTGCCCGGTTGCCGGGATAAAGTCATTGCCGGGGTCTTTCGCGGGGCTTATTCTCCTTGGCCTGACGCTCGGCGCTATCGGAACCCGTCTCCTTCCAGCGGTCGGTCATGGGCAAGCCCACGGGATACTCCATGGTCTTGCGACCCCGATTCGATGAAGGGAACTCCGGGAGCAGATCGGGAAGGTTTTTATCCGGCCAGGGGAGATCTCCGGCCGTTGCGTACGACCTTACGGCAACAGGCCTGTACGCGGTGCAGGAGAATTCCGATCAGGTTGGCCGCAAAACGGAGACGGCACGATGAAGGTGCTTGCGAGGACCCTCGAAGGGGTTGAAGAAGTCAGGGAAGTCGATTCCGATTGGGTTATTCCGGGCGATGTCCTGGACGACGGCTCGGTCGTTCTCGAACTCTGGGACGAACTCTCGGATGACGACTACCTGGCAATAGGCCTTTATGATTGAGTACAGAGTGAATCAGGGAGAACGGGCAGCCATACACAGAGGTGCCGGCGCACTCCCGTTGCCCGCGACGTGGCTCGTTCCCTTCCGGCACATCTCCCCTGCACACCACCGCGGGTGAAGACCGATCGCCCTGCCGTTACTCCTCTTCTTCCCGGATCATCGTCTCTATCGCGTCCTCCAGGGGCCCGAGTTTGTTCTGGATGATATCCCAGAGAATCGTTGGTTTCACCGCATAATAAGAGTGAACACTGATATCACGGAGCCCGGCAATCTTTCGCCATTCGATCTCCGGGTGAAGGGCGCTGACGCTCGTGGGAATCTGTTTTGTCGCTTCCCCGATGGTAACAAACCTGAGCACAACGGCGTCAAGGCGCATGCGATCGGCCACGAGTTACTCAAACGTTCGGTTACCTACATAAGAGCGGATTGAGGCGATGGCGTCGCGGATGTCCTCAAGATACAGCAGGAGATCTCTAGGCATAAACGACCTCATCAAGGACGGCATCCCGGATGCGGGGCTTTAAGGTGTCGGCGATGACGAGATCCGTCCTTCGCCCCAGGAGGTCTTCGAGGTAGAACTTGAGGTCCATAAAGTGATCGAACGTCTCCTCTCCCTCCCGGAACTCCACCAGGATGTCGATGTCGCTTGCCGGGGTGGCTTCGTTCCGCACAACCGATCCGAAGACGCCGATACGGGCCACGCCGTAGCGTTCCCGGAGGGTGCGAAGATTCTGTCGGATCTGGGCGAGGGGATGCATTGTTATTCTTGAATAATACATCCGCCCTCTTATACCCTCCGGCACCCGTTCATGCCACGACTTTTCTGCAATATTATTGAGGAACTTATCTCACGCGACAGCATAGACATCCCTGCAGGTTCTCTTCCACAGACTCGCAGAAGATCGGGTTTCTGATCGCCGATAGTTCAACGAGATCGATCTTGCGGCAAAAGAGTGCGGCCGGTTCTTCGGCGAGACCGAAGTAAGCCCCTGCATGCTCCACCGGGGTCATCGGTTCGAACTCGACGACAAAATCGATGTCGCTCGCTCTCGGGTTGAACCGGTCGCCCGTCGCCGAGCCGAATACCCCGAGCCGTTTTACACGGTACCGTGCAGCGATGCGGGGGATATCAGGGATCTTCTCGCGGATGATGGGGTGCACCGGACTCCTCTATGACGGTATTACCATCCGGGAAGCAGTATCACTTTCGGATTAGGGGGATGCTCGCGGGGCGGAGTACCGCCTTCGCTTCACTCCCGGCCCCGGACGGGACACCTGCCCCGCCCCGGCCCCCGGCACCCCTCGCACGCCGCCGTCCGGAAGACACCCTGCTTGATCCCCCAGACCGCATGTTCTATCGCACCAAACACCCGCTCCTCGTCCACCGCAACCTCCACCCAGCGGTCGCCGTCGACGAAGTAGA
>JAENZA010000141.1 GCA_016841485.1 Methanobacteriota archaeon | reverse complement strand
CAACCGCCGGCCTTGCAGGGCTCTCCGCGCGGCCCACCTGGTAGAGAACAAAGGGAGGGTCCCGAATCGCCGCAAGCCTATCGGGGTATCCGGCATCAAAGATCGGCAGGATCCGGACACCTTTCTGCCGGTAGCCCTGGAGCGTATCGATGTAGAATGCAAGAAGGCCCCTCTCCCGGATCTCCTCCGCCCGTGCGGCGAGCGGGCCAGGATAGGCTCGATGAGGCTCCGCACCCGGCTCAAAGGTATCGGCGTAGAGGTCGCGAAGAGACGCCGGGTCACGGAAGTACTCGGCATACCCCTGCCGCTTCAGGGCCTGGCTGTCGTTGAGGGCAGCAAGAAGCGCGATCTCTCTGATAGAAAGGTTATCCATTGTAACTCCCGAGAACCTCCAGGTGTCTCCGGTTGACCATCCTCCCGAGGACAAGCGACCAGACCTCGCCTGAACCATGCGCCCGCAACACCACGGCACACTCACGCTTTGTCGCCCCGGTGATGCAGGTATCGTCGATCAGAAGAACCGACTCACCATTGAACCTGTACCGACACCCAATGTTCCCTGCGATCTCCTTCTCCTTTTCGCGGTGATCAGGGATACTATGCATTGGGCGATATACTTTGCTCTTATACAGGGCGTCCAGATATCGTATCCCATAGCGGGAAGCGACGCCTTCAGCCAGGAGCGCCGGGGGGCTGTACCCTCCGGCACCCGAGCCCCGCACAACCGGGATGACAACATCGAGATCCCTGAAGCCCGGGTACTGATGATCAATCGCATAGAAGAGACATTCCAGGAGCCTCGGGACAAGGGTTTCGTCCGTCTTCAGCCTCCGGATCTCGCCACTCAGAACGTCATCGGGGTATTCTTCCATATAGAGGTACTTCCCGAACGCCCGGACACGGACGGGAGGGTCCTCTCTATCCGGCCTGTCCCTGCATGCTGCACAGTAGGGGAACGTGTCTGCAAAACAATCTGGTATGGGATTACCGCATACCTGACAATATGGGGGATAGAGGATCTCAAGTTCCGTCCCATCAGACCGGAGAAAAATCCTTTTCATATTCCGTCCCTTTCAGCGTGCCGGGATGACAATCCATCCCCTCTAAAGCATTATCGGGACGGCTCTTTATATACCTGCGGCCTGCGGCCCGAAAGTGCACGCGAGGAGAGGGGCAACCCTCAACGGAAGCGATCTCCCGGAGAACAACTCCCTAGCGGGGGCAAAAAGACCAGGGATTACCCCGTGGAGAGTTCCATCACCACTGCGTCGGGTATCGCATCGGTCAGATCTCCGACCGTCTCCGGGTGGCAGGTGAAGTAGAGGACCTGGCACGTCCCCGTGAGGTCGGCAATCGCCCGGCAGGCATTCCTCCGGCGGAGCGGATCGAAATTGACGAGGATGTCGTCAAAGACGACCGGGACGTGAAGGGGCGAGGTTGCAGAATCGCGGATGTACCCGAACCGCAGTGCAAGGTAGAGCTGCTCGGCGGTCCCCCGGGAGAGATCGTCAATCATCTTCCGGGCGCCTGTTGCCTCCTCGACATAGAGTTCGGACCCGTCAAACGGCATCACCACCCGCGTATACCTCCCCCCGGTGATCCCCGTGAAGAACGATTGCCCCTGCCGGAGGATCTCAGGCTGGCGCTCCCGCTCGAAGGTCTCCACCGCCATATCAAGGAGGCTGAATGCCACGGTATAGACCGCCCACTGCCGGGACACCTGGTTGATCTCCTCCTCCAGTGCGGCCGCCCGCGAGAGGAGGAGGGTGAGGTCACGGTCGCCCTCAATCCCGGCGCACCGCTCCTGAAGCGTCCCGATTGCCTGGAGATCCTCTTTGAGTGCATCCTGGACCCTCGTACGTTCATCCTCACTCTCCTGGAGGTGAACCTGCATCCGGATGGGATCGTACCCCTGCAGTGCCGCAATAAAGTCCGGGTAGCGTTCCTCCCCACCGATCCGTCGGATAGCGGACTCGGCATCCAGGATGCTCTTCTCCAGGTCCCGTCTTTCACGCGACAGCCGCTCCAACTCACGGAACTCCTCCGGGGTCTCAGCACCCCGTTCCTCCAGGATGGCTCGAAGACTCGCTTTTGCTGCCCCGGACCGGGCAGATATGCTCTGCAGTGCCTCGCTCTCCTCCTTCTGCCGGGCAACGAGCGTCTCGAACCTCCTCTTCGTCTCTTCTTCGTCGCGGAGCAGCCGGACCAACCCCTCCAGAACGGTCTCCGGGGAGCCGCCCGCAGGCTCATCGCAGGCACCGGCGGCAGCAGCGATCTCCTCCTCAAAAGAGAGGATATCCCCCGATAGACTCGCCTCCCTCTTCGCCCTCGCCCGGATCTGGGCATACAGGCCGGCAGCCCGCCTGATATCGGCAATGAGATCCGGGATCAGGTCCGGGTTCATCGTTTCGGGGAGGTCCCGCTCCCGGCACCACCTCTTCCATGCAGCAAGGGCACCCTCACGTTCGGAACGAACCTCCTGCAGGGCCACCCGCGCCTCTTGTAGTGACGCGCCTGCGCTGTTGCAGACCTCTTCTGCACGGGCAATCTCCCCCGCAAGGCCCTTCGCCTGGTCGGCCACGATGACGGCGTCTTCGAGCGCGTGGACGAGACCCCCGGCAGCCGTCCGCGAGGGGAGGGCATCGAACCCGAGCTGTGCAGCACAGAACCGCACCATCTTTTCCCGCTCTGATCGCTCGTGCTCAACCTCCCTTCTCTGGGCGGCGAGGGTCTCTCCTTCCCCCTCGTACCGGCCGGCGACCTCCCCTGGACCGGACTCCCTGGCCCTGGCAAAGAACATCCCCGCCGCAGCGATGAACAGGACAAGGGCGATGACGCCGGCAACCGGGAGCGTCCCGGTGAGGTACCCCCACCCGGTGACGAGGACGGCCGAGATCGCGACCAGGATGCCCGGCCACGAAGGAAGCGCCGGGGGAGGAGCGAGCGAGTTTTTGAGCTCCGTGGTCCTCGCCTCTTCCTGCCGGATCGAGTGAAGCCGTGTCTCAAGTTCCTGGAGGCGTTGAATCTCACTTACCATCTCGCGGGCCCTGCCGAGCCGTTCCCGGGCGGTCTCCGGATTCGCGGCATCACCAAGCTCGCCCCGGCGTCCCTGCAGGGCTCGAAGATGCCCTCTCTTTTCCCTCGCCTCCTTCTCCGCCACCTCAAGCAGGGATTGCTGCACGGCACAGCCTGCGGCACTCTTTGTAAGGCGGTCGCGGAGTTGTTTTGCATCGTCCAGGGCGGGAACCGATGTATCGAACCTGGTGATGCGCTCCCCATCCCAGTCCCCTCCCAGCGACTTCAGTATCAGGTCAACGCTTGCCTGCTGCTGTTCGCCTTCAAGCCGCTCTCTCTTCAGGTCGTTTGCCAGGGAGCGGTACCACTCGAGCTTCCGTTCGAGTGCACGTATGACATCGACCCTGGCGAGGATATCCTCCCTGACCACGCACCGCTCAATCTCCTCCCGCGTGCCGTTGTTCTTTCGGGCCAGCGTCTCATACTCCCCTTCGAGCCTCTGGACCTCGTCCTCTGTCCGGCGAAGTTCTTCAAGTGCATC
>JAENZA010000140.1 GCA_016841485.1 Methanobacteriota archaeon | reverse complement strand
CGTCTCCGCCGGCACCCCGGCGAGGACGGCAAGGAGCAGGTCGACCAGCGGCAGGTGGTAATGCTGCTCCATTTTGTCGATGTTGCCGAGGACCGAGAGGATGCCGACCGTGCTGTACTCATTGACCGGGGCAAGGGTGAGGACGATCTCGAGGAGGAGTTCCCGGCCCTCCGGCGTCTGGAGCGAGACCTTCTTGTTCTGGGCAAAGCGCCCCAAAAGCGCCCGCTGGTCGTTCGCCTGCTCAAGGGAGAAGGCATCGGATCCCATCACCTCGCGCACGACCGTCGTTGCGTCCTCCGTCGCAAGCGATGCCACCGATGCCAGGAACCCTTCCCACGTGACGGGATGCTCCTGTGCGGTCCGCATGTACTCCCTGAGAAGCGGCAGGCGCCCCTCTACCGTGCTGTTGATGAGAAGCGTAAAGGCGGTCAGGCGATCGGTTGCGTTGGCCGACTCCCGGAATGTCGTCATCAGGAGGTCGTGGACGTCGGGGGTGTCGAGCGTCGCGAGCATGGCGAAGGCCGCATTTTTAACCTGCCGGTGTTTGATGTCGGCGATCTTTGCATCGAGCGTGATACCGCCGGAGATCCGGTCCTGTTCGGCGTGGAAGGCGGCGAGAAGGAGGTCCTTGTGGGCCTCTGCCGTCGTCTTCAGAATCTTTCGCCGTGCCTCATAGAGGTCGCGGTACCGGTGGGCGAGCGTCTCGTCGTCGACCGACTCGAAGATGGTCAGGAACTGGCCGCCGGCCCGTGCCATCAGGTCGGCATCCGCGAGGAGCGCCGGGAGAAGCGTTATGATGTGGTCGCGGACCGCAGCACCGGGAGAAGCGAGGAGTCGGGTCTTCTCCCGGTCGAGGAGCGTTGCAAAGGCGACATACCGTGCGCTGATGTCATCGTCCTCTTTGACCTGACGAAGAAGTTCATCATCCGTGACCTCGTGGACCACCTTCCCGTAGAAGCCGTATCCCCGGTTGAGCGAGAGAAACGCGGGAGCTTCGGTCTCGTCATGGACGACGATGGTCGGCGTGTCGTTGAGGAGGAGCGTATCTTCGGCAAGAATCGTCCCATTCTCGCCGAAGACCGCATACGAAAACGGGAAGTCCCATCCCTCGCTCCCCGCGGCCTTTGTGAGGGTGATCGTAAGCGTCCGGCTCTTCGCATCATACGCGGAGGCGACCGCCACCACCGGAAATCCAGTCTTCTTCATCCACGGTTCGGCAAAGGAGGCAAGCGGGACGCCTGATGCCTCCTCCATCGCCGCCAGCCAGTCACGCGTCGTCGCGTTCCCGTGGCGGTAGCGGGTATGGTAGAGGTCGAGGCCCGCAACAAAGGTCTCCCTCCCCATGATCGTCTCGATCATCTTCACCACCTCGGGGGCTTTTACATAGGTGACGCCGGTGATGAGGTCGTTCGGGTCGTTGAACCCGTCCGGCTCGATCGGGATGGACGCCGCCCCGCGGTCGTAGTAGAAAGTGCCGCCGTCCGGGGAGAGGAGGGTAAGCACGGTCTGGAGCCGCGAGTAGTCCTCCCCGAAGAGGAAGGCATGGTACTGCTGTTCGATATGCACGGTGACCGCCTCGTTGAGCCAGAGCTCAAACGGCGTCGCCCCTGTCACCTCAGAGCCGTTCAGGTTGTGATAGAATTCGTGCACCTTCACCCGGATCAGGTAATCAAAGGCGCCGTCCGGTGCCTGGGGAAAGGGAAGGATCCGGTTGGTGGTGATCGTCGTGTTGCCGACGTTCTCCATCCCGCCGAAGTCGGAGTTCTGCATGCCGATCTCGCGGTATACCGACCCGGTGTACCGGTACCCCGGCTCGATGGACGCCGCCATCTCCGCAAGAACGACCCGTAACGCCCAGACCTCCTCCTCTGCGGCGCCGTTTCGGATGAGTTGGTCACGCTCCCGGCAGAGGCGGTAAAGGTCGTCACGGAGTTCTCTCTTGTCGTAGGTCTCCGGGCCGGTGTAGAGGTAGATCCAGAGGATCGAATCGGCGAGAATTGCAAGGGATTCCCCGGCAAGGGCGGGGTCGGTCCCCGGCGGGACGAGGAGTTCGAGGGTGAACGAGGTTCCGTCGGGATACTCGAACGGCCGGGAAAAGGTGTTGTATGTCCCGACGCCCAAAAAGAAGAGGTATGGGGCCATCGGCGTGGTGCAGTTGTGGTAGGTGATCGTATCCATCCCCTCGCCTGCGGGGTGGCGCTCTGTCCCCACATCGCCGTTGCTGATGATATTCGAATAGGCGGCATTCGCGGTGATCGTCGTCGTGTAGGTGCACTTCGCCGTCATGTCGTCGATACACGGGACGATGCGCTGGAACCCCCACTGCTGGCACTGGGTGATCTGCTGCGGCGGGGCGCCGGGAGGGGTCGCGTCATAGTAGAGCCCTTCGAGCACATTGGCGGTCGGATGGCAGACTGTCGTCGTCTCCACCGTAAACCGGGTTTCGGGCGGAACCGGAGATGCAAAGGCAAGGTTCAGGAAGGAGTTCTCCCGGTCATACTCGTAGGTCACCGGAAAGTTGTCGCAGGCAACGGAGAGGATCTCAAGGGTGTTCGCGTTCAGGGAGAGGCTGCTGACCGGGTTTTTGCCTGACTGCAGATGCAGCTTCGAGTGGACGGTGGTCGCATCATCCCTGACGGTAAACGAGAGGTCCATATGGAGTACCCGCACGGGAATTTCCCCGAAATCCGAGCGCAGGTACCGAAACAGCCGTTGGGAAGTCATTCATGGACGTATCCCGCTCCGTGGATAAAAAGAGATGGGCTTTCGACCCGGTCGAAAGGGTTTATGTGGCTGGATGCCAACACCCTGAAGATTATGATGATGAGTGATGGTATCGTGAAACAGGCCGGATGGGTTGCCGCTGTGCTTCTCATCCTTGTTGCTGTCTGTGGTGCGTGTGGATGTACTGACGCAGGGACGGGCGACACGTCCGCGTCCCCGGCACCGACCGCGCCTGTCGTCGCACCAGCCGGCGGGGCGACTCCTCCCCTAGGCGGCCTGACGGGCAATGTCGTGCATTACACCGTACTCCAGCCGTTTCTTCCGACCCTGACCAACAACTGGGTCGTGGCTGAAGAGGATGCCGGAACACTGACCGTTGACGGGCAGTCGTACAGCCAGGCGTATGCCGTGTATGAACTCAAAACCGACCCGTCCATTACGGTCACGGTCTTTATCCAGGACGTCGGTGATGTGGAAGGTGCCGGATATTCCCAGATGTGGGATACCATGGTAGCATTTGAGACTCCGGATATGGAGTATTATACGACCACCGTTGAGGGACACCCCGCGTGGATTCTCGATGACAAGTCGGAGGATACCTACGTCCAGCTCGTCAACATCGACGACCGGTTCTTTGTCTGGGTGGGTGTTGAGAACGGAAAACCCGAGTATGTTACTGTCTTCAACAACCAGATCGATTATGCGGGCATTGCTGCCCTCGCATAATCCATCCCCGCATTCCTTTTTTTAAAAATGGTGATTACCGCCGGTCCACCAGCCGTTTGGGCCGCCCCTTCAGGCGGTAGAGTTCGAGGCCGCCCTCCGGCGAGTAGTGGTACACAACCTCCAGGTACCCTTCGCTGTGCAG
>JAENZA010000139.1 GCA_016841485.1 Methanobacteriota archaeon | reverse complement strand
CGGCGCGGACGAGCACCCGCTTACCCCTCACGTCGATCTCCCGGATGGTCTTCTTTCGTCTTAATATCACGTTCTGCATACCAGCATACCTCCGGAGCGGCGGGGAACGACAGAGTTTCTACGCTGGAGCCGGAAGGGTCGTCCCGGTGCATGGACGACGCAATTCGCCGCCCGGCTCCTTGCTGTCCTCCGGCTGTTCCCCGCATAATTACGGTGCTTCAGTGCATGCGTACATTGGCATATATAGTGTTCGCCGCGGCATCCCGGGCGGGGAACCCTCGTGGACATCCCCCAATTGCCCCCTTCCGGCTGCGGGCCTGAGGATCCCGATTGGGGGAGCAGGTGCACTGCTCCGATGATTCCCGGTGTCGGCACCCGGCAGGCAATGTGGTTAGCGCGATAACCCGCGGTAACGCCGGAGTGATAGTGCCGGGAATTACCTGGTTGCCTTTGAATGGTGTCCCCTCGCAATCATGTCGTCTGCCGGGCAAACGTGGCGAGGTCGGTATCCGCAGCCAGCATGGGCGGCACCAGGGTATCGGTCCAGACCGGGGGACGGATGGTACCGGTATCCCCGGGCACAGCTCCCCGAAAACTGTCGCCGGTCACGGCCCCGGCTCTGCACACGGGCCCATGGCCGACCTGATGCCTGACCGTCTACCCTTTCAGCGGGCTCACCGCTCCATGCGGCGTTCCCAGTAGGGCGTGTAGCCGTAGTGGCCGTACATCCCGGTGAGCCACTCACGTTTGGCGGTCGTCGGCCAGTTGTCCTTGTCAAAGCCCGGCGCATTCTCCAGTCGCTCCTTCGGCACGTTCAGGACGAAGGAATCATCGATCGCGTTGTACTGAAGAGCCGCCCAGGGGATGGCGAGGAGCTTGTCGCCGAGCCCCATGAAGCCGCCGAACGAGAGAGCGGCATAAGCGATGCAGCCTTCGTTGATATCGATCATGACGTCCTTGATGCTCCCGAGGTCTTCGCCCTGCGGGTTCCTGACCGAATAATCCGCAACATCCTTTCCCCGTAGAAAGTTCCGTGTCTCCACCTGTGTGGTAGCTCCTCTCATGCGTATCACATCTCCAGGTTCTGTGGAACATGCTGTTCCACGGCAAGAGAGTCAATACAGGCCGGGCCGTATTTAATTCTTGCTGCAATATATTATACCTGACATGCGAGGAAAGGAGAGTCGTTCTCCCTGCGGTACCCACCATCGACGGCCCGCCCCGAGACACAACCTACTGCTTCGCTTCTTCCTTCCGTTTCCATTCCCCACCCGGACTCTTCTCGTAGACCTGCTCCACCGCCGCCCAGGCGACCTTGTGGGCAACCTCTTCACGCTACTCTTCCGGGTTTCGCCGTTCCGAGGGGTCGGCATACTGCTCCCAGGCGCTGTTGAAAGCCGCACGATAGATATCCCGACCGTGCTCGGGAAGCAGGTCTCTCACCAGCAGGGGCAGGTCTTCGTTACTCGCATAATACGGCATACTCTCACCCATTCCAGTGCGCCCGGGTGTGCATCGAACAGTATAAAAAGGTTTCAGATGTCCGTGGACGCGCCGGGTCGGCATGGCATACCGTCGGCTGGCCTGGACTCAGGGGTCGGGATCTGTAATGGAGCATCGTCTCCCGGGGGATAGTGCTTCCTCAGGAATTGCCTGACGCTCAGCGATGTGACGTAACCCTGGTCCAGTTCCGCGAGGACTCCGTCGACGATTCGCGCCTGTTCCGAGATCTTCCGGGTGACCTCGCTGTCCTGCAGGTCAGCAAGACCGACGATGACGGCGAGCGGGTTCCTGATTCGATCGCCAAGACATGCGAGAAGCTCAATGTTCCGGTCGAGCTGCGAACAGACTTCCTGCCGCAGATCATCGGTCTTCCGACGCGCAGCCGCGATGATCCCGGTGAGGCTGCCTTCACCGTCCCCGATCAGCGAGAATCCGAAGATCACGGCAACCGGTTGATTCTGCGCGTCCACGAGACCCGCCTCTATTACGCGCACTCCTCCGGCCGGATCGGAGCGCTCTGCCGATCCTCTGGAGACGCGATCCAGGAAGCAGGCTTTCTGGAATTGGGCAACAGAATCCCTGGTCATTATGGAAGAGAGGTGTTTTCCTGCCAGATCGTCCGGGTTATGCCCGAGTAGGCTTCTTGCCGAGGGGCTCACCGAGGTTATCGTAAGGCCGGGATCGAGGGATATGACCAGATCGGCGGATAGAGCTGCCAGGAAGTCATACCGTTGGCGGTACTCCTGAAGGCTCCTCTCCACCCGGCTGGAATCCAGGTTGGTGTGGTAAGTGTCCAGGCGCGCGCCCCGGGCCGGCCCGCTGGAGATAACGGTGCTCGAGTAATCCACCCAGACCCTTCTAGCCGGAGTACGGGATATGCAGTATCGCCTTGCCGGAATATTTTCACAGAAGAAGCAGGATACGATGAAATCCGCTTTTAAATCCTCGCCGTTCAGGAGGTTTGGGGAGATGCAGAGGGAGATAAACTCCACGGCATTCATGCCGATTGTTTCGTATCCGCTCACTTCGAAAAGCCCCTCCATGGCCTTGTTCATCCAGGCGACGGTCTGATCAGGGCTGACCAGCACGATTCCATCTTCCTGGCAGTCAACCAGCAGCGCCAGGAGGTTCCGGGCAGATACCGCAGTGTGGGAATCATCCTGCGCGTAGCAACTTCCGCGGCAAAGCAGCATCTTGGCTACCTGCTCTTTTTCTGACTTCTGCTTACCGGTTCTGTTAGAACTCATAACCCGCCGCCTGGATTGGTGCATCCGTTTCCCCGGATATACTTTAAAAATAAGCGGTATAAATGGCTTTCTTACGGTTTCGCCGAAAGAATCCAGGTGTTTTGCAGAATTACAACCGTACTGAACCTGTACAATAGTACTGTACAATTTCGGTCAGAATGTAATATTTCGCCTTCTCGGATTGTATACACTATGCAAGCGCGGCATCTTATCCTCTCGATATCTGTAGTTACGCTTTCAGGAGCCCTCAAACTGCAATTCGCGTATGGGTTCCTCGGCAACCATGTACCGATCACCGAATTTGTCGCCGCGGCGCTCATTGCATATGCAGCCTATGCGCTCGACCGCGGTGTGGAGAATAAGGAGGATGAGAAGCGGGGAAGTCTATTCAGGAAAGCACTCCTGGTCACGGCGCTCATCGCCACGGTCGGCACATTCGCCCTCTACCCGAACCCCGCCCTTCTCATACCGTTCCTCGTTGCATACCTCTATGCGAAGGGCATCAGGGGTCATCGGTTGAAGGGGGGCAGCGGAACAAAAAACTGCATCGTCGCTCTCACCTGGTCGCTTGGCATCTTGATCTTCCTTGGCGCTGTCACCCTGCCGGTCGTGCTGGTCTCCCTCTTCTTCTTCTGCAAGAGTTTTGTGAATACCGTCATTTATGACGTCCGCGATGTAGATAAGGATAGAACGGCGGGGATCCTGACGATCCCGACAATCCTGACCCGGGTACAGGTCACTGCCCTGCTGCTCGGTCTCAGCCTTGTCGCCCACGTGGTAATCTTTGGTGCATACTTCACAGGCCTTATCGCCGGTCTCGACGTTCTGCTTATCAGTTCGGTTCACAGCGCCTTCTACATCGTCGCCTACTGCAACCGGTTCGAGA
>JAENZA010000138.1 GCA_016841485.1 Methanobacteriota archaeon | reverse complement strand
GAAGCCTACCGGCTGAAAGGCACCGTCTCGAACAAGGCCCTCTTCTATTATGACGACTTTAAGGCCGGGACCGTCCTCCTCTTTGACGATATCACCCTTTCAGACGACCTGCAGGAACTCCTGAAGTCGGCGACCGCGAACTTCCAGGAACAGATCGAGCACAGGACGCTCACCCGCGACCGCCAGCTGAAGGTCTGCACCATCCCGGAACGCTGCGTCTGGTGGCTCGCCAAGGTGGAGGCGGTCGGCGATGACCAGGTGATGAACAGGATGCTCACCGTCTGGATCGACGACTCGACCGCCCAGGACCAGGCGGTCCTCACCCACCTGAAGCAGGTCGAGGCAGGCGAAGTCTCCCCGGCGGACGGCGACCCGGACATCCTCGTCTGCCGGTCGATGTGGGAGATGCTGAAAGGGGCCGTCCGCCGGGTCCGCATCCCGTTCGCCCGCAAAATCAACTTCTCGGCGGCCCAGAACCGGCGCAATCCCGCGATGCTCTTTGATCTCATCAAGTGCCACGCGGTGCTCCACTTCCTCCAGCGGGAGACGGACGAAGACGGGACGATCGTTGCGACGATGGAGGACTTCACCTACGCACGACGGCTCTTTCTCGCCCTCAACGGCGATGTCGGCAGCCAGGAGACGAAGCTGACCCGAAACGAGTCGGCGGCTCTTACCACGATGTCGCGCCTGGGCCTTAGGGTCTTTACCATCCGGCAGCTCCAGGACAGCCTCGGCCTCTCGTACCACCAGACCTACCGGCTCCTGCACGGCTACACGAACAGCCGTGCATCCTACCTCGGCATCCTCGACAAGTGCCCGGCCATCAGCCTCATCGACGCGACGGTCGTCGAGGACATCGAAGGGAGGGAGGCGAAGCGGCGGCAGCACTACTTCTCCTTCGACCTCGTCCAGTTCCTCGAATGGTCCGCCCGGACGGACGTCTGGCTGGATGAAGGAGGGGACGGGGGCCACGAGAGCGGGGGAGATGACGGGAACGAACCCGGCACGGACGGGAACGATTGCACCATTGCACCGGATTTGCACCAGAAAAACGGCGATTGTGCAAACATGCCCGGCGGCCAGAATTCCCTTTGTTTTAGTAAAGAAGAGGAGAGAGAAGAGAGGCGTACAGAGAGGAGGGGAATGTTGCACTACTTCCCGGAAACACCCGCCAACCCCGCCACCCCTGCTCCCGCATGTGGCTCTGTCTGTGATCCCGGCGCGGGTGCAACATTACCGGAAATAATGGTGCAGCAGACTCCGACATACAATTGCACACCGCAGGAGAGAGATTCGTGGTGCAAAACTCGGTGCAAAGAGGATAAAACGGGTGCAACGGTGCAACATCCCCCGGCAGAACCGAAGACTCCCGGCACCACCCTCCCCCTCCCCGGCGTCATGGACCACCGGCACTTCCGGCGGGAGACGGTATCCCTCGGGCGGTGTGACTGCTGCGGCGAGGGAACCGCGGTGTATCATTCGGGGGAGTATGTGATGAACATCTGCGAGGGATGTTATTCGAGGCTTGTCCGGGAGTGGAACAGGGGCGAGGGGGTGGTGTGAGATCATTGCCGGGAAATTCCCCCACTCACCATTCTTTTACCGAAGGTGCCATTCCCACCGGTCTTCCCGCACAGAACTCTGCGGCCTGCACGGGAGATGCAGGATGGATAAAAAATTGAATGTTAATCCAGATATGGATTTAAATTAAAATATGAGGGGAGAGGTGTACTATTTCTTCTTCACCACTATCGAACCGCCCTCAATCACCGTGACGGGGTCCTCATCATCTCCAGAGAGGGTCGCATCCATGCCGTCAGTTCCTATCTGATTGTCATAGATCACAATTTCTTCGACGTCATCGGTCGCGACGAGTTCATCCTCCGACCAGATCCGTATCCTGAACATATCCGGGTCTCCATCAGTGGCGGAGATCATGAACTTGTATGACCCCTCGCCATTGATCGTGCCGGCCCCCTTGAACATCGCCTTCGTGCCTGCGACGACCAGCCATTCATACGCATCGGAATGGAAATTGAGATCGGCCACCTGGAAGTGGAACTCGGCAGTTCCGGTCGGGACCTCCGCTTTCTTCAGGTACCTGGATACGAACCCGAACGTGGCTTTTCCTTCGAGTTCAGGGTCGGCATCATAGGCTCCGGGGAGCGACCAGAACCACCCGCCGCCGGTCACAAACCCACCAGAGGGGTCGTAGACGATGACATAGTCAGAGACCGCCTCGCACTCCGCACCGGCCGCATCAGTGACGGTTGCACGCACCAGGTAGACACCGGGGGTCTCGTATGGATGGTCACAGGTACAGCTGTTCCCGTCTGCAACGACGATATCCCATGGACTTCCATCGCCCCAGTCCCACGTGACGGTATGGGATTCACCTGCACCCGGATCATCCAGATCCTCGTCCGCAAACGTTACCGTTGCCGAGCAGGGGTTGATCTCCTGCGTGGTCACCAACCGAGTCGCTCGGTGTTACGAATCCGGCTTCTGTTGAGGGCATGGTTCTCCGCTTCTTCGACGGTAATCGTTACCGTGGCGGAATCGGCTTGAGCACCATTGGTCGCGGTGTAGGTGAAGGTGTCTACCCCTGTCCAGTCCGGGGGTGGGGTATAGGTGACATTGCCGTCGATTGGAGAGTCAGGGTCTCCGCCGCTCGCAGTGCCATAGGCGGGCTGGAACACCCACACCCTGAATCCGGTGTTTTCGTTGTCGTTTGCAAGCACATCGACCGTGACCGGTGTATTTTCAGATGTAGCGGCTGCATCGTCATTGGCAGTAATCTGCACCCTTGCGATATTAATCACGAATTTATTCGAAGCATCATCGCCATCGCTATTCGTAATATTATATTCCCCCCACGCATTATCGGAATCATCACCAATATCCGGGGTAAAGGTAATCGAATCGTCCGCGTTTTTTACAAAAGTGCCCGCATCAGTTTCCTCAAAATGACATTCACTTATCCAAAATGAAGAGTAAGGGTTTGTATCATCATAGTCGTTAACGAGAAGGTCAAGGGTAACAGGCCCTTTTCCCCGCTCAATTATAAACCAATCCATATTCGCTACCAAACTAGCTGACACCGGCGCCGCGACGAGGGCCGCAGCGAGCAGAAATATCAGAATCGTTGTTCTTTTTTTCCATTTCATGGTAATCAATATCCTTTTAACCCCGTCATGGAGCTATTTGCATGGTGTTCGCGGCTTCACCGTGGGCAAGGGGCGGTTTGCTGAATCGGGGAGGTTCAAAGGGATGTGACCACCACGGGTTTTCGGGAAAATCACTGGCAGGGTACTGTAATCAAAGCTCCGACGTTACGTCGGATACGGTCCTGAAAAGGGATAAATATATCTTTGAACGGGACATCCCTCCCCGGTTTTTCGGGAATGGAACAGGGGGGAGGGGGTGGTGTGAGGCGAAAGAACGGTCATAGGGGGGACGAGACGGCGATGAGATAGCCGCCGTCTGACGTTCCCGTGCCCCGGACCGACGTGGGGTTGGCCCGAACATCGTATTCCTGTGTCCAGAGCGCCCCGCCGGCATCATAGCCGGTGGCGGTGAGGGCGGTCTCCCCGACATCCACCTGGAGATACCCGCCGCCGGGAGACGGGACCACCGCTCCGCCGGAATCCGCCACCT
>JAENZA010000137.1 GCA_016841485.1 Methanobacteriota archaeon | reverse complement strand
GACGGCGACGCCCGGCGCCGTCCGTGCCAATCGATGGCGAACTGCCCGATGCCGATCATCGCGAAGAGGAGGATCGGCACCTCATAGAGGAGGAAGAGCAGGATATAGAAATACGGCGGGCCGCCGAGCCGCTGCTGGCTGTGCATCGCGGTCCAGTGGTTGATGGCATCCAGCCATCCCGTCATCACCACCCCCGGCTGTGTCCCGAACGATGAATAGAGCACCGCCATGATACAGACGGTGCCTCCCACCCAGAGGAGGACGTCCTTCCACCAGCCGGGCTGGAGAACGATCTTCTTTTGCCGGAGGAGCACCAGCAGCCAGAGACCGAAGGTGCCGATGATAATCGGCATATTCTCCTTGCAGCACATCCCCAGCCCTGCGGCGGTCGCCGCAAGCAGGACATAGCGCCTCTGCCGGTACTCGAGATAATAGAGGACCGCAACAAGGAGCAGCATGGTGAAGAAGACGACGAAGATGTCATTCCTGAGAAACCGGGAGAAGTAGACCATATTCGGCGATATTGCAAGGAAGAGCGCCGCAACGAGCGTTCCGTTTCTGCTCAGGTAGCCGAGGCGGTATACCGGGTACAGGAGTGCAATAGTGGCTGTCCCGAGAACGGCCGGAAGGACCCTTCCTACGAAATCCGAATCCCCGAAGAGGGCGAACATCCCGGCGGTGACATAATACAAAAACGGCCCGTGATACACCGGGTCGTAGGTATAGGTCCCTTCGGTCAGCAACCGGTACGAAAACCACGCATGGATCGCTTCGTCGTGGTGAAACAGCTTGAGGTCCAGAAAGAGAAAGCGCACGATGAGTGCGATGAGTACGATAAGAATGAAAATACGTTCAAAAGTAAAAATGCCCCGAAATTTAGGAGAGAAATCTGCGGCTTTCACGCCGCACCCTCAGTTCTCCAGGACAATTTCGATGCCGATATCCTTCGGCACCTGAATACGCATGAGCTGTCTCAGTGCACGTTCATCGGCGTCAAGATCAATGAGCCGTTTGTGAACACGCATCTGCCAGCGGTCCCATGTCGCGGTACCCTCACCGTCAGGGCTCTTGCGGACAGGTACGATCATCTTCTTTGTCGGAAGGGGGATCGGTCCGGCAAGATTTACTCCGGTACGCTCTGCAATCTCTTTGATCTTATCGCAGACCATCTCTACTTTATTGAAATCAGTCCCTGAAAGGCGGATTCTGGCTTTTTGCATTATGTGTCACCTAAAAATATTGAGAGGAGATTATCTCATATCTTTGGCAGTGATGTCAATGCACATGCCTGCTGCAATGGTTGAACCCATATCACGGATGGCGAAACGACCGAGCTGCGGAATCTCTTTGATCCTCTCGATGACCATCGGCTGAACCGGGCGGAGCTTGACGATTGCCGCATCGCCGGTCTTCAGGAAGGTGGGGTTCTCCTCCTTAACCTGGCCGGTGCGGGGATCGAGCTTCTTCTGGAGTTCAACAAAGGTGCATGCCACCTGTGCGGTGTGGCAGTGGAAGACCGGCGTATAGCCGACGGTCAGTGCACTGGGGTGGTGAAGAACCACGATCTGTGCAGTGAATTCCTCTGCAACGGTGGGGGGCTGATCTGCAGGACCACAGACGTCACCACGGCGGATATCGTTCTTGCCGATACCACGGACGTTGAAACCGACGTTGTCGCCGGGGCGTGCCTCGGGCTGCTCTTCGTGGTGCATCTCGATGGACTTGACTTCACCCTCTTTGTTTGCCGGCATGAAGGAGACCTTCATTCCCTTCTTCATGACACCGGTCTCGATACGTCCGACGGGGACGGTTCCGATACCGGAGATGGAGTAGACATCCTGGATGGGAAGGCGGAACGGAAGGGTCACCGGAAGCTCGGGTGCAACCAGCGTGTCGAGGGTCTCGAGGAGTGTCGGGCCCTTGTACCACGGGGTGTTTTCCGAGTGGGTTGAGATGTTGTCGCCGACGAATGCGGACATCGGGATGAACTGAATGTCATCCGGCTTGTACCCTACCATCTTGATGAGGTCAGATAGCTGCTTCTTCACTTCGTTGTAGCGCTCTTCGGAGTACTTTGCTGCATCCATCTTGTTGATGCCGATGATGAGCTGGTTGATACCGAGGGTCCTGGACAGGAAGACGTGCTCCTTGGTCTGTTCCATCGGGCCGTCGGGTGCTGCAACAACGAGCAGTGCTGCGTCTGCCTGGGATGCACCGGTGATCATGTTCTTGACGAAGTCACGGTGGCCTGGACAGTCCACGATGGTGAAGTAGAACTTGGGCGTGTCAAACCGCTTGTGTGCGATATCGATGGTGATACCGCGCTCACGCTCTTCCTTCAGGTTGTCCATAACCCATGCGAACTCGAATGAGCCTTTTCCTTTTGACTCTGCCTCTTTGCGGTAGTTCTCGATGATGTGTGCAGGGACTGCACCGGTCTCAAAGAGAAGACGACCGACAGTAGTAGACTTTCCGTGGTCAATGTGTCCGACCACAGCAAGGTTCATGTGTGGCTTATCTGCTGCCATAATCCTATAACCTCCAATGTGATGATAGGCCCTTTTGGGAGAGAGCCCGGTCGTTTTGAAACGAGTATTATTAATAGGAGACCTAGCTATATAAAAGATTTCTTTGGCGCGAGAACGGGGCGTAATCCCTGAAAACCCGGTATCGACACCATCATATCTGATTGCGCAGTACCTAGTTCTTTACATGAAGACACTTCCGCTAAAACGGACCGGTCCCAATGACATGGTCAAAGTCGATTGTGCAGATGGGGAAGTCTCTGTCTACAGCCGCTGTGCGTACTGCGCCAACTGCGAAGGGGTCATCGTCGGCAAACGCCTGATCCCCATGCCGCAGAAACAGAAGGCCGAGAAGATGCGCTATGGGATGGCCGGAGACGAAGACCTGTTAAACGCCCAGATGATGTTCAACACGCTTATCCGGGACGGCTCCGCCATCGCCTGCAAGGACGATGCCAACAAGGGATTCAGGGACCTGTATTCCGTCTAGTCTCTGTATCATCGGACCATACAGACTTTTTTTGGTTCTTTTTTTGCCCTGTTTTTCGGCCCTACATGCCGGCAACAGCGAGCGCGATTACCGCCAGTGCACGGGTCATCTCACCCGCGGCACCGGTGATGTCCCCGTTGACGCCCCCGAAGAGATGCCGGGTGACCATCAGGACGGCAACGAGCGTCAGCACGGCGGCAATCCCCGCAGCGGCAACCCCCACAGGGGATACCGGCAGGAGGAGAAGCGGCAGGACGAGGAGAAAGGCCGCAACGGAAAACCACGGCCGCGAGAACCCGCTGATATAGGAGAACATCCCCTCGCGGAACGGCCGGCCGTGCGCGATGAGCGCCGCCTGCACCCATTTTGCCCACACCTCGCCGATGATCACCGCGCACGCCGCTGCCGGTACGGAAAGCAGCCCTGCAAAGGCAAGAAGCGTCACGATGATCCCCGCACCGACGCCGCCTGCGCCGATCTGCCGGTCGGTCAGCGCGTTCACCCGTTTATCACGCCCGCCATGGGCCATCAGGCCGTCCCCGAGGTCGAGCAGGCCGTCAAAATGATTCAGGCCGCTGACCACCAGGACGGCGGCAAGGGCACCCGCCGCCGCAAGCACGGGTGTCGGCATCAGGAGAGCGACGAGTGCACCGGCGGCGCCCGTGACGTACCCCGCGAGCGGCA
>JAENZA010000136.1 GCA_016841485.1 Methanobacteriota archaeon | reverse complement strand
AGATGGTGAGGTGCCCCGCGACCGCCAGCTTCAGGAAGATGAGCGACTGAATGACCGGAAGGCTCAGGTTCAGCGGTCCCTGTGCGATGTACAGAAGGGCGAATGAAAAGACGACTCCCACAAAGCCGAAGATCGTGGAGAGGGTGAGGATCTCCCGCATCTGCCACTTTTCAGGAGATTTTGAGTAGATGACGTTGTCGTAGGCGATGGTCATGATCGGAATATCGTTCAGGAGTGCCAGCAGCACGATCATAAGAGCGGTGATTGGGAAGAAGTTGAAGAGCAGAATAGAGAGGGTGACGAAGAAGAGCACGCGGATTGTCTCGGTGATACGGTAGACCACGTAGTGATTCATGCGCTGGAAGATCTTCCGGCTCTCCTGTATCGCGTCGATGATAACCGAGAGCCCCGGCTTCGTGAACACGATCGATGCCGCCGATTTTGCCGCATCCGTGGCGCCGGCGACTGCGATACCGACATCCGCCTTTTTGAGGGCGGGCGCATCATTCACGCCGTCGCCGGTCATGCCGACGATATGCCCCCGGCCCTCCAGGAGCGAGACGATACGGTACTTGTGTTCGGGAAACACTTCGGCAAAACCGTCCGCCTTTTCCACGATCTCTCCCGCCTCGGCGTCGTGCTCATTCAAGAAGGCGTCGGCGGTGACGATATCGGGCTTTAAGTTCACTTCCCGTGCAATCTCCCTGGCGATTGCCACATGATCGCCGGTGACCATCTTGATCTCAAGCCCCATCCCCTGGGCCGTTTTGATGGTTGCCGCCGAATCGGCACGGGGCGGATCATGGAGACCGAGCACCCCGGTATAGACCCAGGTGCCGCTTTCGCTGCTCCGTGCCACGCCGAGCATCCGGAACCCTTCTTTTGCAAAAGCATTCGAGAGCTCGTCGATGCGCTCTTTGAGATCCCCGCTCCCGCCCGTGAGCTGCAGGATCACCTGAGGTGCACCCTTCGCCACCTTAAAGCGGTTTCCGTCCTTATCCTCCATGGTGGCCTCCGTCCGCTTATTGACGGGATCGAAGGGCTGAAAATTCAGAACATTATATGCGGCGAGTCTCTCCTGCAGATCTTTGGCCTGCTCCGACGTGATGATCGCCATGTCGATGGGGTCCTGATCCTCCTCTCTGGATGCGAGGACGGCGTCCAGCAGCACACTCTCCTTCGTGACCCCTTCGAACGGCACGATATCGGAGAGGGTGAGGCTGTTCTCCGTTATCGTTCCTGTTTTATCGGAACAGAGGATATCGACCCCGGCCATCTCCTCGATGGCAACGAGTCTGCTGACGATGGCTTCTTTCCTGGCGAGCGCCACCGCCCCGACGGCCATGGTGATGGACAGGACGGCCGGCATTGCCGCGGGAATCGCCGCCACGATCAGGACGAGTGCGAACTGGAGCGTGTCAAGCAGGTTTTCCTGCCGGAAAATCGAAACGATTAATGTTATGGAGACCAGGGCGATCGCGAGGATGATGAGATAATCCCCGATTTTAATGACGGCTTTCTGGAAGTGGCTGACTGTCACCGCCTCTTCGGCGAGCCGGGCGGTCTTGCCGAAGAGGGTGTTCTGTCCCGTGGATACGACCAGCCCGGTCATTTCGCCCTGCTTCACGATGGAACCTGAATACCCGACGTCAGAGACCTGTTTCTCGACCGGCATCGACTCCCCGGTCAGTGCGGATTCGTCTGCCGAGAGGTAATCCCCTTCAATGAACATGATGTCCGCGGGGACGACATCCCCGAGTCGGATACGGACGATGTCGCCCGGGACGAGCTCGCGTGCCTGCAGTTTCTGCCATTTGCCGTCGCGCAATACCCGTGCCTCGAGCGCAAGCCGCTGTTTAAGCATTGCAATGGCGTTTCCCGCCTGGCGTTCCTGCCAGAAACCGACGATCGCGTTGATGAGGAGCAGCGCCAGGATGATCGCGAAGTCTTCCCAGCGTTGAAGGACGGCCGAGATGACCAGCGCCGCTTCGATCATCAACGGGATAGGGCCCCAGAAGTACTTCAGGAATTTGATGAACGGGTTCTCTTTCTTCTCCGGAATCTCGTTGTAACCGTATGTCTGAATGCGGTTTTGGGCCTCGGATTGGGTCAGCCCTTCCCGCCGGGACGCGAGGGCCTGGAGCAGATCGGAGATGGGTTTGCCCCTGGCCTCTTCCGTAGTGATGATCTGACCCGCCATGATGCTTCCGCGGCTCTCTCTTCGAACCATCGAATATAACCATGCCGGTAATCGGGGGATGCAATGCCGCCGCCTTCGGGCAGGCAACCGCAACGGACATCGGCATCCCCCATTCGCCGGACCCGGTATTTCCGGGTGAACGGCTGGCGATCGGGATGCCGCACCGCACGATCGGGCATTCGCGGGATGAAAGCGGCTCTCAACGGCGTCGTAATGTTCTCAGTCCTTGACAGCCGGCGGATCGAGGGCACGATGGGGATAGGCAACCGGTCCGGGTCCCGGGGGAACTGGTGAGCGAAGGCGATCGCCGGGCGTGGGAACTGCAGGACCTCTATAGCAAACTGCAGTACCCGACCCAGATGAATGGGCAGTTCATCGTCCAGTGAGGGTATACAATCTAACTTCTTTTTCCCTGTTGCAGGGGATCGTCAGGCCTCCCCCTACCCCTCGCAAAACCTCTTCTCCCTGTAACTCCGCTGCCGGAGTAACCTTTATCTGTGGCATCCGGGAGAGCAGGATGCTGGAACGCATGGGGATGCTGCCGGCTCCGCCGTACCGGTTCGTCGGGGAGTATATCTTCGCAAACGCTCTACTGGATACGGCGCAGCTCCTCCTTCCTCTCGGGGTCTTCATGGCGGTGAACCCGGACCTCTCCGGGAACGCGTGGGTGATCCTCGTCTGCGTCACCGCCTGCATCGTTGCAGCGAAGGGCACCTCTACGCGATCATGACGGGCATGGCGGTCTTCGCAGTCTCCGGGTTCATCAGCCCGGTCGGAATGGCGTATATCACCGATGCCGGTCGTATCCTTCCGTTCTGGTATCTGCACGGCATACTGCTGGGTGAGAGTCCCGCTCCGGATCTGCTTCCTGCCGTTCCCGCTCCGCTGACGGCCCTTCTCCTCTGCGGGATCGCTCTTGCCATCTCCCGACGTCTGTTCCGTGGCCTGTGAGTTGTTCCTTCGGTTCCGCCCGTGCTCCCGGCAGGTTGCAGGCGGCGTTGTGCCAGGCGTCCCGTACACTCCTTTGCCTGGCAACCGGCAGCCCTGCCGGAACCGCAGAGGCGCCCGCTTCCGTCACCTTTAACATGGAGGAGGGCCCTTCCCGACACAAAACGGAGGTATGAACCAGTGGTGAAGGTTACCATCGACAGGCCGGGATGCATCAGCTGCGAGTCCTGCTGGACGCTCTGCCCGGACGTCTTCAAACAGAACCCGAACGACGACCTGAGTGAGGTTGTGGAGCAGTACCAGGTCGACGGCAACCCCGCGGAGGGCGAGGTGCCCGACAACCTTGCCGACTGCATCCTGGAGGCTGCCGACTCGTGCCCGGTAACGGTCATCGTTGTGGAAGACTGAGGTGATCCGGGCGGGTATGGTGCGCCTGCCGGAGGCATAGGCGGCAGAATAATGGTTATACTTGTGGTCAACTAAAAACTATATCCTTTGAGAGCTACAGGGTGGTTTGCCTGAGAGAGGGATCAATCAGGAGGTGCATCTCAACATGATGCAGCGGGTT
>JAENZA010000135.1 GCA_016841485.1 Methanobacteriota archaeon | reverse complement strand
CGGTTCGTCATGCTCAAATCCAGTAATGGGTGCTGTCCGGCAGAGAGTATTCAGGGCACCTCAACCCGCAATCTGCCCGAGTCCTCGGAGACGTCTTCCACTGGCCGGCGAAGCAGGAGGCGGATCTCCCGAACAACCCTCTCCCCTTCCGGGGTATCCTCGATGAGGTAAAGGACCGAACCCATCAACAGGATACCGATACCGAGCAGGATGATCGGCGGTGCGAGGGTAAAGAGCATCGCCACGCAGGATGCGACGCCCAGCAGCGGGAAGAATATCCCGAGCGGAATGGCAAAATAGCTCTTCTCCGGGGGGAGCAGTGCCTCCCGCCTCACCAGAATGAGGGCGCTTACGTTCACGAGTGCCATGGTGCTGAGAATCGTGACGTTGGTGAGTTCCACTATGAACGAGAGATTCCCGATGAGAATGAGGAGGAGCGCAAGCCCGGCCCCGAGCAGGATGGAGTTGGTCGGCTGTTCATTGTGGATCCGGGCAAACCGTCCCGGGATCTGCTTTTCACTCGCCATCTCCAGGATGATCCTCGAAGCACCGATGATATTGGCATTCGCTGCCGAGAGTGTCGAAAAAAGTGCCGCCAGCGCAACGATAATCCCGCCGATGGTTCCGAAGAGGACAACCGATGCGTCGAAAACACTCTCGCTCCCATACGAGGGGAGCCGTGCCGCGAGCAGTGCAACGACAACCCCGGTATAGATCAGGGCCACGATGCCGATGGATGCAAGAGTGGCAAGCGGCACGTTTTTCGAGGAACCCTTCACCTCTCCGCCCATCATGGCCACGACCTGAAACCCGATGTAGGCAAAAAAGATCATCGTCACTCCCTGCAGCATGCCGCCCACGCCTCCCGGGAAGAGCGGCTCGAAATCGGAGGGCTGGATATGGACAATCCCGATCACTACCAGGCCAACGAGGATTGCCATTTTCGAGGCTACGAGGGCGATCTCGATCTTCCCGGCTTCTGCGATCCCCCGGAGGTTGAGGGCCGTGAGCAGCACGAGGCCGATGACGGCGCCGTATCGTGGATCCAGGTTCGTTCCTGCCAGTAAGTTAAGATAGATGCCGAATCCGAGGAGAACGAAGGCAGTGGCGATCGTGACGCTGATATACATCGCCCAACCCGCGAGAAAACCCGGATACGAACCGAGGATGCGCCGGGCATAGAGATATCCGCCTCCATCCTCGGGATAAATGCTGGCGAGCGCTGCATAGGAGAGGCCCGAGAAGACAACGATGAGACCGCAGAGGAGGTAGGAGAACACCGCCGAGGGGCCGGCGATATTCACGATGAGGCCGCTCAGCACGAAAACCCCGGCGCCCACCATATTCCCTACCGCAAACGCGATAGCAGCGTAGATACTCAATCCTTTAGTCCTCGTTGCTCCGTTCTGCATTGTATTCCCATTCCGGCAGTTCATACAAAAAGGTTACTGGCCCCGCCCGTACCGGCATTCTGTCTTTTCGAACTAAATCGGGAAAGATAGAGTCGCTTAGTTAAGGGTTCTGCGAGAGTGCTGTTTTTCTCTGTTCAGCACGCGTACCGCCGCCGCCATGTCCCGCGGCCTCTGCGGCGGCAGTATGATGCGGCCTGACCGTGCCGGCATATCCTATGTGAGCAAACGAAACGGCGGCGTTCATTATCCCGATATGCGAGAACGCCTGCGGAAAGTTGCCCCTGTGAGTTCCGGTCAGCGGTTCGAGTTCTTCAGCGTAGAGGCCGAGCGAACTGGCGCGTGCAAGGAGGTCCCGAAACATCCGGTGCGCCTCTCTCTCACGTCCGGCACGTATCAGCGCGTTGATAAGCCAGGTCGTGCAGGCGACGAAAGACGCCTCCTTCCCGGTCACGCCTTCGGGAGCGCCGACATAGCGATAGCAGAGGCCGTCGACGACGAGATGCTCGAGCGTGGCATCTATCGTCGAGAGCATCCGCGGGTCGTTCCCCTTGATGAAATTGATGGTGGAGAGACGCAGGTTCGCGGCATCGAGGTGTTCATCTTCATACGACTGTTTGAATGCGCCCAATGCATCGCTCCATCCCCTTTCCAATACTTCCTCCCGGATCAGGTCGCGTTCCCGGCGCCAACCGTCGACGTCACCCGGGAGCTGCATACCCTCCGCAATCTCGATCCCGCAGGTGAGGGCGAACCACAGCATGGCTTTGCTGTAGACGAAATGCCGGACGCCGCCCCGGACCTCCCAGAGGCCGCTATCCCGACCATGCCAGTGGACGGTCACCCAATCGAGCATCTCCCTCACCGTCTCCCAGATCGGTGTCGGATCGTACTTTCCGATCCGCCAGGCGAAGTGAATGGCCCCCATGACTTCTCCGTAGACGTCGAGCTGTTCCTGGACCGCTGCTCCGTTTCCGACTCTCACCGGCCGGGAGTTGCGATACCCCCTGAAATTGTCGAGTATCTCTTCGGTAGTTCCGCTCTCCGGGACGATGGGATACAGGATCGAAATGCCCGTTCCTTTCAACGTGACCGTACGCACAAGCCAGTCGAAGAACGGCTGTTCGTCATCGAGGTAGCCGGCAAGGAGCAGTGCATACAGCGTGAACGATGCATCGCGAATCCAGGTGAAGCGGTAGTCCCAGTTCCGCTCACCACCGAAGGTTTCGGGGAGCGATGTCGTCGGTGCCGCAACGATGGCGCCGGACGGTGAGTAGGTCATTAACTGGAGGGTGAGAGCGCTGCGGATCACGATATCGCGATGCGGTCCCTGGTAGGTGCATCTGTCGCTCCATTTCTGCCAGTAATCGGTCGTCGCTTTCAGGGCGTCTTCCGGAGCAAGCTGCGGCAGGGCGGCATCGTCCTCTGTTGCGAGCGTGAAGGCCGCCTTTTCACCGGCGCGAAGCGTGATCCGGCAGGTCAGCGCCCGGGTTAGATTGTCCACCTCCCATGCCGCCGGTCCGGCGATCGTACATGTCCCGAATGCCACCCGATTCCCGCGAGGTGCAAATTCCGGGAGTGTGCGGGCGTAGTTCGGACGGGGCAGACAACGGCAGACAATCCCTATCTTCCCGTCGGTGCACTCCGCGAGGCGTACGATCCTGCCGGGGGCCGGAAGCCTGCGGAGCCGGGCGACACTCGCGATGTCCATGAAGTCCCGCAGGACTACGGTTCCGGCAGTGCACCGGAATGTCGTTTCAAGGATGTTCGTTGCTTTACGGTACCGGTGCGAACTCTCGAACGGTTCTTCCGGCTGGATGCTCCAGTACCCGCCGCGATCCGGATCGAGAATACGGGCAAAGAGCGACGGCGAATCGAACCGATGGAAGCAGAGCCAGTCGATTGACCCCCTGCTGCTGACGAGCGCCGCGGTGTGACCGTTCCCGATCACCCCGTAGTCTTCAATGGGCAGGTACTCGTCATCTTCCGGGATCCGGTCGGGCATATCAATCACGTCGCTCCGGTGCGCCCTTAAGTTCACGAGGATGCCGACCGGCTCTGAAGTGTTCTTCGATCTCTTCGAGCGTAAGCCCTTTCGTCTCCGGCACCAGTCTGAAGACGAAGAGCCATGCTAAGATGCCTACAAGTGCGTAGAGCCAGAAGACGCCGGCCCGTCCCAGCACGCCGACCAGTGTCAGAAACGTCAGGGTGATGAGAAAGTTTGCAGCCCAGTTGGCGACGGTTGCGACGCTCATGGCACGCCCTCGTACGTTGAGCGGGTAGATCTCGGCGATCAGCAGCCAGAACACCGGTC
>JAENZA010000134.1:3401-3768 GCA_016841485.1 Methanobacteriota archaeon | reverse complement strand
AACGTCGCCCCTGCCGGGCTGCACTCACAGGCGTAGCCCGCGAAGGCGAACGTGGCCCCGTCAGGTGCCGGGGGCAGGTCGGATGCATTGATCATCCCGATGGTGATCTCTCCCACCGGTTTATCGTCACCCGCAAGGGCGATGGTGCCCTGCGGGAGGGTGAGGGTGGCGACGCCGTTTTCGGAGGTGATCGTGGTTGTTCGCAGCACCTTGCCCTCGGAGGAGGTGAGCAGCGTGCCCGTACCGGTGAAGTCGTAGATCGATCCGCCGCCACCGTCGCCTCCCGTCGGCGTGGGTGGCATGGTCGTAAACGTCATATCAGGACCATTCGTAGTCCCGGCACTGTTGTTCGCCGCTGCACGGTAGT
>JAENZA010000134.1:0-3391 GCA_016841485.1 Methanobacteriota archaeon | reverse complement strand
GTCATATCAGGACCATTCGTAGTCCCGGCACTGTTGTTCGCCGCTGCACGGTAGTGGTACGTCGTCCCGGGTGAGAGACCGCTGACCGGCTGACTGAAGGGACCGGGCAAAGTCATCGTCCCGAAACTTATCGCATCCCCGTATGCCGTGGTTAAACCGTACTGGAAGAAGACCGTGCAGGGCGCACCTCCGGTCGAGACGAGGCTGCCGTTCAGGGTCGCAGAGGTCGGGCCGGGGGAATCAACGGGAAGTGTGATGACAGCGGGGGCTGCCGCCTGTGTTGTAAAGGTCATATCAGGACCATTCGTAGTCCCGGCACTGTTGTTCGCCGCTGCACGGTAGTGGTACGTCGTCCCGGGTGAGAGACCGCTGACCGGCTGACTGAAGGGACCGGGCAAAGTCATCGTCCCGAAACTTATCGCATCCCCGTATGCCGTGGTTAAACCGTACTGGAAGAAGACCGTGCAGGGCGCACCTCCGGTCGAGACGAGGCTGCCGTTCAGGGTCGCAGAGGTCGGGCCGGGGGAATCAACGGGAAGTGTGATGACAGAGGGAGCTATCACCGTCGGTGCCGCCGAAACTGCTGTGATCGGTCCACAAAGCAAAACTAACAAAATTAGTAAAAAAACTGCCAACGAATACGCTTGAGTCCTTTTCATTTTTCAGCCCTCAAATAATCAAATGTAATGTATTGCTCAAGAGCGACCAAATTGTTGAGGGATACCGAATTGATGATTGAATTGAACTCATTTGTTGTTTTTTTTGGATCCCTGAAATAATGCCTTTCAGATGTCGATTTTCGCCTTGGCGCCGCATTTCTGGTTTTTCCGATGAATCATGCACTATCGTGTGTACCACTTGATTCGAGTAATTTCTGATATGGTGTCTACAATTAAAGTATTTCTTTTTAATCAGACCAGAAAACATAATAATATGATAATCATTACGAATTACCGATTTAAACGAAAGGAAATTGCTTGAAAAAGACCAATTTGCCTTCCAATTTCACATATTCCAGTTCATTCGTGTTTCTGAAATACTCAACGTGGATTCTTACACCCAACGTTCCGGGAAAGCCTTCCCGGAAGGCTGGTTCTGCCAAAAAGGACCTTCCCGACGATTGAGGGCATCCCGGATGAAGGAGCCCGGGGAGATGGACAGCCCCTAATGTCCGGGAAAGAGGCCCGGGCTGTCATTGACCGGCCGTTGCACCAACATGTATTTAATGATGGCTGGCGTCTCTCCCCACAGGAGCAGGTGATGACGGCAATCGAGGTCCACCAGGTAAAACTGGGGATAGCAAATGCCTATATTATCAGGCAGAAGGGCACGATCCTCGTCGATACGGGAGACCCGGGAAATGAGAAAACCATCCTCGACGCTGCGAAGAACCTGGGCATTGCCCCGAGGGATATCCGGCTGATCCTTCTCACCCACGGGCACGGGGACCATGCCGGCTCGGCACGAAGACTCCGGGAGATGACCGGCGCGAAGGTGGCCGTCCACCGGGATGATGCCGAAAAGCTCAGGTACGGCAACCAGGGGAAACTCCGGGCCACGTGCCTCACCGGCAGGTGCCTGGGCATATTCTTCAGCCGGGGAAAGACGGCCCGATACCCGCCGCTTGACCCGGACATTCTCATCGGGGACTTCCTCGACCTCCGCCCGTATGGTGTTGACGGGACGGTGATGCCGACGCCGGGTCATACCCCCGGTTCTGTCTCGGTGTTCCTCGCAGACGGCAATGTGATCGTCGGCGATCTGATCTTTCCCTCCATCCCCTCGGAAAAACCCGGCCTCCCCTTCTGGGCGGACGACATCGATGCGGTGAAGCGGAGCATCGCCATCATCCGGGAGCGGCGGCCCCGGGCGGTCTATACGGGGCACGGGGGGCCGTTTTCCGGCGAGGAGATAGAGAATATCGGGTGATGGTGCGAGGGTCGGGACGGGATGATCCCTTCATGGGGTGCCGTTGCTGCCGGACCCCGGCTCTCCATGGTGATAATCCAGTCGTGATACCCGATACCAGCTCATTTCAGCCATCCGGTATGCCGTCATGGGAGGGGATTAATTTTCACAGCATCCACATATATGGTACGGATGAAGGGACCCATGAAAAAAACCATCATTACAGTTGTCGGAAAAGATACGGTCGGGATTATCGCAAAGGTATGCACCTACCTGGCGGAGAACGAGGTGAATGTGGAAGATATTTCCCAGACCATCATTCAGGGCTACTTCAACATGATGATGATCGTCGATACCAGCAGGTCTTCCAAACCGTTTGGCGAGATGGCAGGAGACCTGGAACAGATCGGCGATGAGATAGGTCTGAAAATCAGATGCCAGCATGAAGATATTTTCACAAAAATGCACCGCATCTGAGGGACCCTTCGATGATCAATATATTCGAGGTCTATGAAACAAACAAGATGATCGAGCAGGAACAGCTGGATGTCCGCACGATTACGATGGGCATCAGTCTCCTGGACTGCTGTGATGCGGACCTTGCGACCCTCAACCGGAACATCTACGAGAAGATCACCCGTACGGCACGGGACCTCGTCTCCGTCGGCCGGGATATCGAACGGGAATACGGCATTCCCATCGTCAACAAACGCATCTCGGTGACGCCCATTGCGCTGGTCGGGGGACGGGCCTGCACGTGCCCGGAGGATTTTGTCACGATCGCGGGGACGCTGGACGATGCCGCACGGGCGACGGGCGTGAACTTTCTGGGGGGCTACTCCGCGCTCGTCTCCAAGGGGATGACGCCTGCCGATGAGCATCTCATTCGATCCATTCCCAAGGCCCTTGCTTCGACCGAGCGGGTCTGCAGTTCGGTCAATATCGGCTCGACGAAGACCGGCATCAACATGGATGCCGTCAAACTGATGGGAGAGATGGTGAAGGAGACGGCAGAGGCAACCAAAGAGGACAGCTCCCTGGGCTGTGCAAAACTGGTGGTCTTCTGCAACGCTCCCGATGACAATCCGTTCATGGCCGGGGCCTTCCATGGCGTCACCGAAGGAGATGCGGTGATCCATGTGGGGGTCAGCGGCCCGGGTGTGGTCAAGCGTGCACTGGAGGAGGTCCGGGGCGAGAACTTCGAGGTGCTCTGCGAGACCGTAAAGAAGACGGCGTTCAAGGTGACCCGTGCCGGCCAGCTGGTCGCCCAGGAAGCCTCCCAGCGGCTGGGAGTGCCGTTCGGCATCGTGGACCTCTCGCTCGCACCGACGCCGTCTGTGGGTGACAGCTTGGCGGATATATTAGAGGAGATGGGCCTTGAGTCGGTGGGGGCCCCAGGGACGACGGCGGCGCTGGCGCTCCTGAACGACCAGGTCAAAAAGGGCGGCGTGATGGCCAGTTCGTTTGTCGGCGGGCTGAGCGG
>JAENZA010000133.1 GCA_016841485.1 Methanobacteriota archaeon | reverse complement strand
ATGGGCTCGTCGAGATTCGAACTCGAGACCTCCGCCGTGTGAAGGCGACGTCATAACCAGCTATTCCCCGTTTCCTGCCCGGGGAGAGCGTAGAATTGAAATCGGGGCCGAATCGGAAGAATCGCGGAAATCGCTTCCTGAGCGCCCAAAATATCAAACGGACGGCGGAATGCAGACTTTCAATGATCTGTATGATGCTCACCGTAACGGGTTTGTAAAATGGTTAAATCAGAGAGCAAAAGGAAAAGCCATAACACAGAGGACTGCAAAGGATTATTTATCCGCTGTGGATAGGTTTTTCACATCCGAAACGGTCACGCACCCCTCCCACTTTTCCGTGATGGATGGAGACAAACAGACCCGGGGGGTGCGTAATTTCCTAAACTACCTTGAAGGGATTGATATTGATGCTCCTTTAGGGCATTCCCTCCGGAAGTGGAGAGATCAGATTCAGATCCGGGCATCCGGGTTTGTAGAGGTATACCCCTCTGATGAAGAGATCATGGAGGCGTTTAACGCCTGTCCTCCGGAGCACCGGACCGTCCTTAAGGCACTTATCTACTCCGGGAATCGGTTTTCTCAGTTGTATGGTACTCTCGTGAACCTCCAGCCGGAGGATGTGACCTATGCCGGGAGTGTGGCCCATATCCCAGCCGCCGGCCAATCCGCCGGCACAAAACGATCATACCGGCTATTCTTCCCGGCCGCGTTTATTCCGGAATTGCTGAACGTCAAACTCCTATCTCCGGATTATACGCTGAAAAGTATCCAGCATGGGAGGGTATCGGCAAAAACGATCCGGAAATGGCATCTTAACTTCATGGTGGAGCACGATGTATCTGAGTCTTTAGCCGACTTCATGCAGGGACGCGCCCCGGTGACGGTAGGGAGTGCTCACTACTTGAACAAGGTTAAGCAGAGCGTAGCAGCCTATGAAAAGGTCCTTCCCTTCCTCCCCCAGTTCCCCTCCTCGAGGGCCGCTCGAGGCACACCCGGACAGGAGGAGGGAGCACCAAAGAAGGGAGGGACCCGACGAAAACCCGTCGATTATGCAAAGGTGGAAGAGATGCTAAAGGCCGGGAAACTACACCGGCAGATTATCGCAGAAACCGGCATTAACAAAACCCGTTTGTCTGAGTTCTTGAAGAAACATCCTGAGTTAAGAAGAAAATAACCCCTTCTTTACTAGATCACTCCAGATTTATCTACATTTTATCTGGAGGACACTTTATCACAAGAGGAATCATACCGGCCGCCCGGAGATCGGCCGTTATACGCACAGGAGAAAGACGGTTTCCGTCGAGATTCGGGAAAAAGAGGGTTAGAAGAAAGCCGGCCGCTCCATGTTCATCCAGGCAGCCCGCCGCCGGCGGGAGGGAGAACGCTGAGGCATGTAGGCGGATACTGTGATGTCATCGTACCGTGTCTCAACCACACGGAGTTCGGCCCTGATGCCGCACCGGATCGCAGCAGGGATCATCTCTCCAGATCCGGCCCGAACCATCTGATACGATCCCAAGAGCAACCCAGCAGAGTTGTACACGAAGTGCTCGGTCACCCTCGTAGCCGCATCCCACTCGATAACGTGACGCACCCACTCACCCCCAACCCAATCACAGATCACGGCGCCATCGGTAGCGCAGAAGTAGTGGGGAGTGAAGGGGAAAGTGTCGGCTTTAACATCAGCAATTCTAGCGATCAGGTCTCCCGTAGCGCTCACAACGGTTATTCCGGATTGGGTATAGCCATACTCGGAGGTCCCACCATCATATATGATGGCCTTGATCCAGTATTCTACCCGGTATTTCCACGCAATAGGGACGGGTCCGAGAGGTGCGCTAGCATACCCTATGATCCGCCCCCAGTACTGGGTGGGTATATCGGGATCAGGCCACCAGACGGACCCATCTGCGCGACACTGGAGGGACCACGCCCCCTCATGTGAGTCCGGGGAGAGCGAGACCTCGACATCAAGAGAGCCGTCTGGAGGGCCAAAAGTAGTAACCCCAGCGAACCCCTCCAGCGTACCGGATTCAAATGACCGTTCCAGGAATTCCTGCCAACTAGATCCCACCGCCGATCACTCCCGGGACTCAGCGTACAGCACTTTTCCTATCACCAGCACCCCGGCCGCGACCTCGATGTATGCCCGGTCCACGTACTCCGCTATACGCGGTTCCCGGGGAGTCCACATCCAGTTATGGAGCGATCCTCCATCGTCGGAAACCAGGGCATAGGGAAAAACCGGGTTGGGAATGTCCATCCCGGCCGCGACCATCTGCGCGACGGTCTTATCCATGACAGAAATTTCCCGGCCGTCCACCATGAGACGGACCGCCTGGTTTCCCGCGTCCATCTGGAGATACACGCCGTAGATGTAGCCCTGTTTTGCGGCCCGCTCCCACACCCGGGCATTGTTTGCATCCGTTGTGAGGGAGAACTCATCCAGGTGCAGGGTATACCGCTCGTCAAGCGTCGCAAACCCGAATTCGCCCATCGTTACCGCCTCCGCTTCCGGCCGACCATGTAGACGATACCCGCCCCGATCACCGTCCCAGCCAGGCAGAGGAGAGCAAGGCCCAAGTAGTTAGGTTCCGGCCGCTCCTCTGCAGGGAGAGCGCCGGGAGTAGCCGGAGTGGTTGCCGGCAGGCCCGTAATTGTTCCAAAGAATTTCATCCGTTTTCACCTCAGAATTTGTTTAAGTAGGGAGAGAGCAGCGGTTCTATCGGCATTTTCGGCAGCCCGGGAGAGATGATCAAGACATCCTCCGAGTTGTAAGGCATCCCGAAGATCCGCCCGTCAGGTGCTAAGACGGCACCACACCACTGGTATGACCCATAAGACAGTCCGGTGATTGTGGAGATATCGGCCGTCTGAGCGACCGGATCGATGATCAGAACACTCTCCGAACCATGCGGCATCCCGTAAATGAGGCCGTCAGGTGCGAGCACGCCGCCGCACCATTTCCCACTCCCCGACAACCCGGTGATCGTTGCCACATCAGCGGTCTGAGCGACCGGATCAATGATCAGAACGCTCGTGGAGTTGAACGGAATCCCGTAAATGAGGCCGTCCGGCCCGAGGACACCCCCATGCCATTTCCAGGTCCCGGTTAACCCGGTGATCGTTGCCACATCAGCGGTCTGAGCGACCGGATCAATGATCAGAACGCTCGTGGAGTTGAACGGAATCCCGTAAATGAGGCCGTTCGGCCCGAGGACGCCGCCCCGCCATTTGTTCGTACCTGTCAGTCCGGTGATCGTTGCTACATCAACCGTCTGAGCGACCGGATCAAGGATCAGGACCACCTCAGAGTCAAACGGAATCCCGTAAATGAGACCGTTAGGTGCAAGCACGCCGCCGGCCCATTTTTGGGCCCCCGTCAGTCCGGTGATCGTTGTTATGTCCGGTATTCCTGTCGCCGGATCAATGATCAGGACAGCCTGAGAGTCGTGAGGAATTCCGTAAATGAGGCCGTCCGGTCCGAGGACACAACCGCACCATTCATTCACCCCTGAAACTCCCGGGATCTCTATCGTCTGAGCCGTCCCGGTTTCCGGGTCAATGATCACATAGGAGGCAGACATAGCGGTACTCCGTAAATTTTCCCGTCAGGTGCGAGCACGCCCCCAACGTATTTTCCATCCCCCATCAGTCCGGTGATCGTCGTGATGTCGGCCGACTTCCAGAGAGGATGATACTGCAGCAGGGACCCGCCGCCGCCTCCGGTCCCGGCCCCGACCTGTTCCGCCGTCACTTCATGCGGGTTACTGA
>JAENZA010000132.1 GCA_016841485.1 Methanobacteriota archaeon | reverse complement strand
AGAGTGGCTGGCTGTTAACCAGCATGTCACAGGTTCGAGTCCTGTTGGCGGCGTTCTGTAATCAGGTTCGATTTCTGAACCCGAATTTTGTATCCGTTTTGCTCCGATCTGTTCCATGGCCCGTCTGGCCGCGCTCACATTCCAGATCGGAATTCCACCCGGTCAGGTCGAAGTACGCAAATCGCTCCATCTGGCATGCCGTTGGAAATTGCGGGAACGCAGCGTTATTGTAATCTCAAATGGGCCCCTATGTCGGCTGCGATACTCGTTGCAGATCCTGTTTGAAAGCGCCTTCCCGCACGTCAATCGGGGGGTTATGCCAGGTCGTTGCGTTTGAGGAACTCACGGATCGCATGGGACTCCACCCATCCCAGGTCGAGCTGCTTGACGATCGCGTTGATCCGGCGCACCTGCTCCCGGATACTCGTAGCGGTCTCTCCGTCCTCCATCAGGTCCGCCCGGGCCAGAATCACCTGGAGCGGATGGCGGACATGGTCGCCCAGAATGGCGAACTGTTCCATATTATGTTCGATCTGATCGTAGGCCTGCTGCCGGATCGCTTCGTGGTGTTTCCGGTCGGTGATATCGTACATGATGCCGTGGCTTGAGACGGCATGGCCGTCAGCATCGTACGCGAACCTGCGGACCGAATGCATCCAGCGCTCCTCGCCGTTTGGGAGGCAGATGCGGTAGTCCGTCACGTAATCCTCTCGCGCCCGGATACTTCGCTCAAGCTCCGCGGTGACGCGCTCGCGGTCCTCAGGGTGCACCCGGTCGAGCAGTGCAGCGAGGCCGGGCTCGACGGTCCCGGGGTCGTATCCCAGCAGCTCGAACTGCCGGGGATTCCACTGCATTCTGTCGGTCTTGAGGTCCCAGAACGATACCCCGGCCTCAATGGCGTCCAGTGCCAGGGCAAGCCGGTCACGGCTTGTGAGCAGTTCGTCCTCGGCCTGTTTGTCTTCGGTGATGTCATTGAAAAGGATGGCCACCCTGTTGCCGTTCCGCGCGCCAACCGGGAAGGCATAGACATCGTACCACCCTCCCATAAGCGGTTTTGCTGCCTGGGTGAAGCGTTTGGGTTCGCCTGTTGCGGCAATCTCGCCGTAGATTTCAAACCAGTGCTCCTCATGGTCCGGAACAAACTCCCGCATCCTCTTTCCTGCCGCTCCATGCATCCCGGTCTGCTTCTCGAACGCCCGGTTCGTCTCCAGGAACCGGTAATCAATCGGCTTCCCCGTGGCATCGAAGATCATCTCGATGATGCAGAACCCTTCGTCAATCGAATCGAACAGGGTCCGGTACTTGGCCTCGCTCGACCGCAGTGCTTCTTCCGCCCGCTCGCGCTCTTCAATCTCGACCTGGAGCCGGGTATTGGAGCACCCGGGTTCGGCCGTCCGTCCCCTCACCCGGACGTCGAGCTCGGTATAAGCCTTCTTCAACGCCTCCCCGGCCTGCTTGAGTTCTGCATTCTCACGCCGGAGTGCATCAACTTCTGCCTGGAGCTCCTGCGTCCGCTCTCGAACGAGCCGGTCTACTCCGGCGGAGAGATCCTGTGCCTCTTTGCCGTGTCTGGTGGGATCGGAGTTCTTCCGTGTGGTTCCTGGGGGCGCCGGCATCTGAATCAGAGACTCCCATTTAAAGCAGTACGAATGAGTTTCCCATGGGCGGTAATAACGGTAACTCTACCGGGAAGATTGCTGGAAATGCGGGGTGTAGTTATCTCAACTGGGGCCCCTATACCGGCTGTGATGACTGGTCGCTAACATGTCTCGGCTGTTTTACGCGGCAATTGTCAGCGTGAATCTGAACGCCGCCCCTTCCTCCGGCCGGCCCGGCACCCGGTCTTCGACCCAGATCTTCCCGCCATACCGCTCCACCAGGATCTGTACAAGATAGAGCCCGAGCCCTTCGCCGACGCCCCGTTTCTGCTGTTCGTACCGGTGGAAGATCGCCTCTTTCTGTTCCTCCGGGACGCCGGGACCGGTATCCTCGACCGTTACCCGCACGAACCCGTCCGCGTCTTCCGTCCGGATGGTGACTGCGACATCGGGACCACCGTGTTTCACAGCGTTGCCGATCAGGTTCGAAAAGACTTCGGGGAGGAGGTCGTCAACCTGGACCAGATAGGCTGAATCGCTGTACCGGATGATCTCCTCGGGATAGTGGCAGATCTCTTCCCGGATGACCGCATCGAGATCCACCGGCCTCAGTTCCGGTGTTCCGGAGTGAATCCGGCGGATCTTCGAGACGGTACCCAGGATCTCGATACTCTTCCGGACGCTCCGCTGGAGTTTCTCCGCATAGCCGGTCGCCTCCCCCTTCCCCGGCAGACTGTCGATGAGCAGGTCGGCGTAGAGGTTCGCGACGTTCTCGGTGTTGCCGATATCGTGGGTCAGGATATCCAGGTAGAGGTTCGCCTCCCTGTTTGCGACCTCCAGTTCACTTTGGAGTCGGGTGAGATCTCCGGTGTGTCTTACAAGCGCCTCCTCTGCCCGTTTGCGCACGGTGATATCCCTCATGATGCACCCGACACGAAATCCCAGCCGGGTGGAAGTCGTGAATACGTTCTGTTGGAGATACTGAACGTCTCCTTGCGGCGTGCGAATCTGCACATCCAGAAGACGGCTGTGCTGTGGATAGGTGCTGTCCTGCAATATCCTGTCCCATAATGCACGGTACCGTGTGCGATAGTCCGGCCCCGCCCACTCCTCATCCACAATCCGTGACTGGATCTCCCATGCAGGCACCCCCAGTACGTCCCTGGCGTCAAGGCCGGTCATCATCTCCATGCCCTTGTTCCAGGTGGTGATCCGCCCTGCTTCATCGGTGATGAGGATGCCATCTGCGGAATTCTCAATCAGGTTCCTCAACTGCTCCTCACGCTCTAATGCGGCCTCCTCCGCCAGCTTTCGCTCGGTGATGTTTTGCGTCACGCCGACAATGCGCGTAGGCACGCCGTCCGCATCGGCAATCACTACGCCCGCCGAATTGATCCAGGATTCATCAGTCGAAGGGCGGTTGGCAAAACGATACTCAATCTCGAATTTTCCAAGGTTCTGGATTGCCTGCTCCAATACTTCATTCACTTTCTCGAGATCTTCCGGGTGAACCGTCGCAAATGCTTCATCGAGTGTTCCCGGCAGGGGGAGGTCAAACACATGTCTGGCGTTCTCCGACCAGGTGAACGTCTGACGGGTTAAATCAACTTCCCATCCAAACATGTCGGCAACTTCCATGGCAAGCCGCAACCGTTCTTCGGATTCGAGCAACTCCCCTAGGACACGCTTGCGTTCGGTGATGTCGTAGAAGATGACCCCAAAGCAGTTTTTGACATGCAGCGGGAAGGCATAGACATCAAACCAGCGGTCGAGCGAGACGTTGTAATATGCAAATCTCGCGGGCTTGCCTGTGCTCACAACCCCGCCAAACTGGTCGAACCGATATGGTTCGACCGTCGGGAGGAACTCCGTGACACGTCTACCGACGACCTGCTCCGGGCTCAGTCCCGATTGCCGTTCGTAAGCGCGATTGATCTCCAGGATGACGTAATCGACGGGTCTACCTTCCTCATCGAAGACCATCTCGGCGATCGCGAATCCTTCTCTCATCGACTCGAAGATCTGCCGGTACTTCGCCTCGCTCTCCTGCAGGACCTTTTCATTGTGTTGAAGCTGTGCATTCTCACGCCGAAGTGCATCAACTTCTGCCTGGAGCTCTTGCGTCCGCTCTCGAACGAGTTGTTCTACTCCGGCGGAGAGATCCTGTGCCTCTTTGCCGTGTCTGGTGGGATCGGAGT
>JAENZA010000131.1 GCA_016841485.1 Methanobacteriota archaeon | reverse complement strand
TCATCCATCGAGATGCCCTTGTGCTGGCCGTCCTTCGTCTGAATGATGAACTGGCCCTTGTCGATCTCTTCCTTGACGACGTCGTTCGGGTCAACCCCGAACTTCGCGGCGATCATCCTCCGGGCGGCCACGGGGCTCACCGAGCCACCGCAGTTGACGCCGATCAGGAGGAGGTTGTCCAGGTTGACCTGGTTGCGCTTCGCGAGTTCGTATATGCCCATCGCGTCGCAACCCTTCACCGTCACCCCAAGGCGCATATCCCCGGCGCCGTCGAGGTACTTCTTGATCAGTTTCGAGAGCAGGAGCGTCCCGCAGTGGAGCGAGCCTGCCGTCTGTCCGATCTCGGCGGGGTCGGTAATGACTGTCGGCACCGCATCGTAGAGGTCCACGCCCTTCTTCACCGCCAGCACGGCGTCGACGATCTTGTTCTCCAGGGCGAACTTGAGAAGCCCGGTCACCGCGCCGCCGCACTCCGCTACTTTGGCGATATCGGGGCTCGTTGTCCAGGCGTATACCATATCTCCCTTTGCTGCCATCTTACTGCACCCCCGTGATCTTCTCAACCTTCACAGCACAGTGCTTCAACTCCGGCATCTTGGACATCGGGTCGAGAGCGGTATTCGTCAGCATGTTCGCGGCTGCATCCCCAAAGTGCATCGTCATCATCAGCACGCCGGGCGCGACCTCGTCGGTCACCTTGGCGAGGGTCTCCACCTCACCGCGCCTGCTGCTGAGCTTGATCTTCTCCCCATTCCGGATATTCATCCGCATGGCATCGTCGCTGTTGATCTGGACGAACCCTGCGGGCACCTCGTGATCGAGGAGTTTCGCCCGTCCGGTCTGGGTCCGGGTGTGGTAGTGGAAGAGCAGACGTCCGGTCATCAGGGTGAACGGATACTCGGCGTCGGCGACCTCCGCGGGCGGCCGGTGCTCGAGACCGAAGAAGTGTCCGAGACCGTCGGCCGATGAGAACTTCTCGCGGTGCAGGATGGGGGTTCCCGGGTGCTCCAGGGTCGGACAGGGCCAGTGTATGGACTCCGGCTTCTCCATTCTCTCGTAGCTGGTGCCGGCCATCGACGGAGTGACCCGCCGTAAGTCGTTCCAGATGTCCTCCGCGGAGTTGAAGTCGAATCCATTGAGCCCGAGCTTGTGGGCCAGGTCGACGAAGATCTCCCAGTCGGCTTTCGCCTTGCCCGGGGGCTCTACGGCCTTACGGACACGGTTGATGCGCCGCTCGCCGCTGGTGAACGTCCCGTCCTTCTCGGCGAAGGATGCTCCGGGCAGGATCACGTCGGCATACTGCGCCGTCTCGGTCATGAAGATGTCCTGCACGACGAGGAAGTCCAGTTTCTCAAGCGACCGCATCACGTGGTTCGAGTCGGGGTAGGAGACGACCGGGTTTAATGCGAAGATGTACATCGCCTTGATCGGGTCGCCGCACTGGGTGATCTGTTCGGTCAGGGTCACGCCGTACTCGCTCGCAAGCCCGGTGACGCCCCAGAGTTCCTCCATCCGCTTCCGGATGGTCTCGTCCTCGCACTTCTGGTAGCCGGAGAAGACGTTCGGGTAAGCACCCATGTCGCAGGCGCCCTGGACGTTGTTCTGGCCACGGAGCGGGTTGACCCCGGTTCCCGGCCTGCCGACATTGCCGGTGAGCATCGAGAGGTTTCCAAGCGACCGGACGTTGTCCGTGCCGGTCGAGAGTTCCGTGATGCCGAGGCAGTAGATGATCACCGCGTTGTTGGCGCCGGCGTAGATCCGCGCGATCTCCTTGACCCGCTCGGTGGGAACGCCGGTGATCGACTCGACGTCCGCGTAGTTCTCCACGGTCTTCTTGAGGTCCTCGAATCCCGTCGTCCGCTTCTCGATGAACTCCGTATCATGGAGGTTCTCCTGGATGATCCAGTACATGATCGAGTTGATCAGGGCAATGTTCGTCGAGGGGTTGTAGCGGACATACTCGTCGGCCAGACGCGCCGTGGGCGTGTAGCGCGGGTCGCAGACGATGATCTTCTTGCCTGCTTTCTTTGCCTGGACAATCCGGCGGCCGGCGAGCGGGTGCGCCTCAATGGAGTTCGCTCCGATCATGAAGATGACGTCGGCGTTCAAGAGGTCCTCGAAGGGATTTGTCGCGGCACCCGAGCCGAACGAGAGCGAGAGCCCTGCGACGGACGGCCCGTGGCAGATACGCGCGCAGTTGTCGATATTGTTGGTCTTGAAGGCCACCCGCGCGAGTTTCTGCATGATGTAGCATTCCTCGTTCGGGGTCCGGCACGAGACCTGGAAGCCGAGGGATTTCGGTCCGTACTTCTCGCTCGTCTCCCTGAACTTCGAGGCGACGAGATCGAGCGCCTCGTCCCAGGACGCTTCCTCGAACTTGCCGTTCTTCTTGATAAGGGGCGTTGTCAGCCGGTCGGGGCTCTGCACGAACTCCCAGCAGGTGGCTCCCTTGGGGCAGAGTTTTCCTTCGTTCACCGGGCTCCTCTTCAGGGGTTCTACCCCTACGAGTTTGCCGTCGTTCACCACGAGGTTGAGCCCGCATCCTACACCGCAGTATGGGCAGGTCGTGGGAACGTAGCGTAACTTTCCATTGGATTCTATCATTCACATTCTCCCGATTGTTGCATTCAACGTCGGTTGCCTCACATGTCGGGAAAGGACCGACATGCTCACATTTGTTTTACTCTACTCCAAAGTATATAAATTTAAACATATCCTTTTAACATTACGCCAAATATGGTGGGGTATAGTTGATATTCATAACCCTTGATCCGCTGGACACAGGCTAATCGCCATAATATCCCATATTATTTGATTAAACGATGTCTCATCGGTAATACCACGCATTCTCCATTTTCATGTAAACTAAATTTAGTTGAATGATCCAAAATATTTACAACTAACCTTGACCAAATACTCTTCTGTGCAACCGAGACTGAATCATACATGGAACGATATCGAAGTCCGGCTCAAGTCAAAAGGCTTCGCTCCGGAGTTGATAGAGCATTTCCGGCAATGTATCGACTTTCACACCTTCGCGGCACCCGGGCTCCTGGTCGGGGCCTTCATGGTGGACTATGCCCTGGAACTCCTGAACCCTCCCGGGGACGAGAAGATCTACGCCGTCTGCGAGACCACGAAATGCCTGCCCGACGCCCTGCAGGTGATTGCCCACTGCACGACCGGCAACCACCGCCTCCGGGTGCTCCCGATCGGAAAGTTCGCCATCACCATGAACGGGCCGGCCGACGCCCCTTACGTGAATGGAATCCGGGTCTTCGTCGACGGCGAGAAGATCGGGCGATATCCAACGTTTGCCCTCTGGTATACCAAAGACCCCCTCTTCGACCCGAGAACCCGGGGCATCGCGCTGATCGACGAGATCATCGATGCAGGACGCGACCTCCTCTCGTACGAGAGGGTGCGGGTGAAAGTACCCCAGAAATGGCCCTGGAAGTCTGTAATCTGCTCTATCTGCGGCGAGATGGTTCCTAACAACCTGCTCGTCGACGGGGCCTGTGTCGACTGCCGATCCCAGTCCTACTACGAGAAGACGGCGTAATGAAGAAGCCTCCCTCCCCTTCCCTATGGGAAGAGTGTAAATCTCATCGACGGAGAAGGCACCGCATGGAACTCTTCCCTATCGGGCTCGTGCACTCAAGCATCCACTCCCGCAGCGATATGCCGGTCCAGGGCGTCTGCGCCGAGATCGAGGTCTTTCCCGGGTACGCCCGGGCGCTCTCCGGCGTCGAGGAGAGTTCGCACCTGATCCTGATCTGCTGGCTGCACGAGGCGGACCGGGG
>JAENZA010000130.1 GCA_016841485.1 Methanobacteriota archaeon | reverse complement strand
AAGACCCCGGGATATTAGAAGAAATCGCGTATAGAGATACATGGGGCAAGGGAGCAGATAGTTTCATTGCAATGATGTATGAGCGATTAAAATTGATGAGGGATCTGCTCGCCGAGGACGGTTCGATATATGTGCATTGCGATTGGCGTGTTAACTCATATATCAGGTTGATATTAGACGAAGTTTTTGGAAAGAACAATTTTCAAAATGAAATCATCTGGCACTATAGTGGATGGAACAAGAAACTGTCAAAAAGTTATGAGAAAAGAAATGATACGATCTTATTCTACACGAAATCAGACACCCCTGTCTTTAACTCGTTTTTTGAACCCTATGCCTCAAAAGAGGAGTATCTCAAGACCCGAAAACAAAGAGTGTATGTTGATGAGAATGGAAAAGAGTATACTTTAGACACAAGAGATGGAGGAAATAGGAAAACGAAAATATATGTCAAAGATGCGCTAGAACGAGGAAAGGTTGTCGATTCGGTCTGGAATCTGGATAAAATAAATAATTCTTCGAAAGAAAGTATAGGGTATCCTACTCAAAAACCGGAACATCTTGTCGAGCGCATCATCCAAGCCTCTTCAAATGAACGTGACTTAGTCGCTGACTTCTTCTGTGGGTCGGGTACAACCCTCGCCGTTGCAGAAAAATTAGGCCGAAAATGGATAGGCTCAGATCTCGGTAAATTCGCCATCCATACTACCCGGAAGAGGATGATCGAGGTTCAGCGGGAACTCAAGGCAAACAACAAAGATTATCGCGCCTTCGAGATCTTGAACCTCGGCAAATATGAGCGCCAGCACTTCATCGGCGTCAACCCAAACCTCAGAGACGAACTCAAACAGAAACAACTTGCCGAGAAGGAGAAAAACTTCGTCAACCTCATCCTCTCCGCCTACCACGCTGAACCGGTCGAGGGCTTCACCACCTTCGCTGGTAAGAAGAAGAACCGCATGGTCGCCGTCGGCCCGGTCAACCTCCCGGTAACGCGCCTCTTCGCCGAGGAAGTCATCGGGGAGTGCCGGCAGAAGTACATCACCAGAGTGGACATCCTTGGCTTCGAGTTCGAGATGGGCCTCTTCCCCAGCATCCAGGAAGAGGCAAAACAGAAGGGCATCGATATGGCCCTCAAACACATTCCCTGCGAGGTCTTCGACAGACGTGCTATCGCAAGAAACCAGGTCGTCTTCTACGACGCCTCCTACATCGAAGTCACCCCCCACTACAAAGGCAATTCTATCGCCATCGAACTCACCGACTTCTCAGCCTTCTACAACCAGGAGACTGTCGACAACGCCATAGAAACCCTCAAAGACGGAGGGAAGAAGATCGTCGTCGAAAATGGCCAGATCATCAAAGTGTCAAAAGACAAGAGTGGCATCGTCTCCAAAGAACCCCTCACCAGGACTTGGACCGACTGGATAGACTACTGGGCTGTCGACTTCGACTTCGAGAGCAAACAGGAGATCATCACCCGCGTGAACGAGAACGGCGAACCGGAAGAACTTTGGACCGGCGAATACGTCTTTGAAAACGAATGGCAGTCCTTCCGCACCCAGCGCGACCGCGCCCTCGAACTCCAGAGCATCTTCAAAGAGTGTGTGCCGGGCCGCCGGACAATCGCCGTCAAAGTCGTCGACATCTTCGGCAACGACACCATGAAAGTCATCGACGTCACCATCGGGAGGAAATAACCATGGCCCTCTCCCCGAACTTCCCCACCGATCCCTGCGCCATCCTCGACCCCGCCATCAGGTGGTTCCCGGCCGACGAAACGCTCCGCGAACAGGGATATGAGAAACTCCTTCCCCCCCTTGTCGCCCAGCTCCGTCTGAGGGTCAAGGAGTGGCGGGACAGTGGCTATGCCGGCGCCACCCCCACCAGCCTCGCCCTCCTGAATTGGTGGTTTAAAACCGACCACCTCCTCGCAGGAGCCGACGGTATGCTCGCCCCTTTCTCCTACTACTTCGCCCAGCGCGAGTCCGTCGAGACGATCGTCTACCTCCACGACGTCGCCCAGATCAAGGATAAATACGACCTCATCCGCTACGACAGTTCAGGCGCCGTCTCTGCTGGTATGTTCCCAGAAACATGGAACCGCTACGTCATCAAGATGGCGACCGGCAGCGGCAAGACAAAGGTCCTCAGCCTTATCCTCGCCTGGAGTTACTTCAGCAAACTCTACGAAGATGACTCAGACCTTGCCAGAAACTTCCTCGTCATCACCCCCAACATCATCGTTCTCGACCGCATCAGAACCGACTTCGATGGCCTCCGTATCTTCTGGCAGGACCCCATCCTCCCGGAAAACGGCTATGAAGGCCAGAACTGGCAGGACGACTTCCAGCTCACCCTTCACATCCAGGACAACGTCCACGTCACCAGAAAGACCGGCAACATCTTCCTTACCAATATTCACCGGGTCTATGACAGCAACCAGAAAGACCCGTCCTTCCAGGACGACGACCTGATGGACTACTTCCTCGGTAAAAAACCGACCGGAGCGACCAACGACTCAAAGGTCGATCTCGCCGAGATCGTCAGGGATATTGACGAACTCATGATCCTCAATGACGAGGCGCACCACATCCATGACGAACGTCTGGCGTGGTTCAAGTCCATTCAGGACATCCACAACCACCTCCTCCAGAAAGATAGCAAACTCTCCATGCAGGTTGACGTCACCGCAACTCCGAAACATGACAACGGTGCCATCTTTGTCCAGACCGTCGCCGACTACCCTCTCGTCGAAGCCATCTACCAGAACGTCGTCAAACACCCCGTCCTCCCGGACACCGCCAGCCGGGCAAAACTGGTCGAAAGAAAGAGTTCTCAATTCACCGAGAAATATGAAGACTATATCCACCTCGGCTACCTTGAGTGGAAGAAAGTCTATGACGAGCACCAGAAACTTGGAAAGAAAGCGGTGCTTTTCGTCATGACCGATGACACAAAAAATTGCGATGAAGTGGCTGAATACCTCGAAAATCGGTACCCTGAACTGAAAGACGCCGTCCTTGTGATCCACACCAAGAAAAATGGTGAAATATCAGAGTCCGTGACCGGCAAGAAAGAAGAAGAACTCAAACGTCTCAGGGCCGCATCGAACCGGATCGACTCGATGGAAAGTCCATACAAGGCAATTGTCTCGGTCCTCATCCTCAAGGAGGGGTGGGACGTAAAAAATGTGACCACCATCGTCGGTCTGCGTGCATACTCCTCAAAGAGTAATATTCTCCCCGAACAGACCCTCGGTCGAGGGCTCAGGCGGATGTATCGTGACCAGGACGTCACCGAGTATGTCAGCGTCGTCGGTACCGACGCCTTCATGGACTTCGTCGAGTCGATCAGAAACGAGGGGGTCGAACTCGAACGGAGAAAGATGGGAGAAGGCACAAAGCCCAGAGCTCCGCTGGTCATCGAGGTGGACAACGAAAATGTCCATAAAGACATCGAGAAACTCGACATTCAGATCCCGGTCCTGACACCCAGGATCTACCGGGAGTACAGAAACCTCTCCGATCTCGACGTCAGCACCTTCGGCACTGAAAAACTCCCCCTCACACAATTCACTCTGGAAGAACAGCGAGAAATTATCTTCAAGGACATCACCAATGGAGAAATCACGCACAAGACCATCCTTGACACCTCAATCGTAGCGAACTACCAGAGCGTCATCGGCTACTTCACTCAGGTAATCATGAAAGAACTCCGCCTTGTGGGCGGTTATGATATACTCTACGGAAAGGTCAAGGAGTTTGTCACCGCCCACCTCTTCGAGAAGGAGGTCAATCTCGAA
>JAENZA010000010.1 GCA_016841485.1 Methanobacteriota archaeon | reverse complement strand
CTCAAAATATGGCATGACACGCTCAGCACAATCGATTGCCCAGACGGCCAGGATTTTTTTGCCGGTTGTTTCCACGAGCTCGACAATTCTCTCGTCTTTGTATCGTGTCAGTGTAAATTTCGATTTTTTGCTCATATTCCCGCCCCCCATTCCAGGTGATTTTTTCTTTTCTACAATCTCCTCTCCATCTCATAACGATTCGTACCTGCTCCTGCTCCTACGCCTCTGACCCCGTGAAACTGAAGATCCCGGCCGTAAATGATGTGCCCGGATTTCGCTTGTTTGCCCATTATCCTGGCGATGGGGGCGGCGAATAGTTATTCATCGGGATGTTTTCCTCTTAATCATATGAATTCCACGATAATCCGGCCATTTTGAAATATCGAACATAATCTCCATTGAATTTTATGCTGACAAGGAATGCCCAACAAATCTTTATGTGGCTCTGGGAGGTGTTACCTACATCCAAAAGGAACTGTTCGGAGGTGAGGGTATGCGGAGTCAATCGAGAGGTTTTCGAAGAATACAGGCGGGATTCGTGGTTTTATTTGTCCTGATGAGTATTCTGTGTGTAATCCCGGTTCTGGGAAATGGTGGTGATTTCGTGGCAGGCGGGGCGGACGATGATGCCCAGTCCGGCGATGAGTCCCAGGACAGCGGAACGGGTGAGGACGATACCGGGGACGAGAGCGGGCAGGCATCCGCAGATGACACAACGGGTGAAGATGACGGGTCGGACCCGAATGATGGAGCAGGCGAGGTTGACGGATCCGACGACGATGAGGGAGCGGGCGAGGACGGCGTAACAGGAGAGGATAATGGATCCGACGATAATGAAGTATCGGGCCCGAATGATGGAGCAGGCGGGGATGACGAATCGGCCGACGATAAGGGAGCGGGCGAAGATGTCGTAGCGGACGAGGATGAAGTATCGGACACCGATGGCAAAGCAGACAAGGATGACGAATCCAAAGAGGATGACGGAACCGCTACAGGAGAAGACGCGGTTGAAGACGGGAAGGTGAAGGATAAACACAAATCCGACGATGTGCCGAAAGGAAAGGGACACGATAAGGTGAAAAAAGGAAAGGGCCATGGACACGCACTCACGGACGATGAGCCTGTTGAGGAAGACCCAGCCACTGAAGAAGAACAAACCACTGAAGAGGAGCAAATCACTGAAGAAGAGCAAATCACTGAAGAGGATGATGCCCAGGAAGATGATGAAACTGCAGACAGAGACAAAACCGCTTCAGGCGATGAAACGACGGACGATACCGGAATCGCCCACGCGATAGTGTCGGATGATAATGACAATGATCCGCTCCCCGACAATGTGCCACCGGAGAGCGAAACCGACCAGGCGGAGAACAAAGACGCACACGGACAGGCACTCAGCGAGGACGGAACAATTGGCGCGGGGGGAATTGACTGGTTTTATCAGTGGGAAGAAATACCCCCCGGATATGGGTATGTAGACATCGGCCCTGAGAATGTACACAGTCTGGCACCGATAGGAACGAAATACTCCCAGGCATCGCCAGTCCCCGAATTCCCGACCGCCGGGATACCGCTCCTGTTGATCTTTGGAATCGCCGGGACCGTGCTGATGGTCCGGCGACACCACTAATCCTTTTTTGGCTGGCATGATCACTCGCCAAAACCACGATCGCATATAGGTGAGAGAGAAAAAACAGGAAAGAGGGGGGTGAAAACTGCGGTTCCCCCCACCCGGAACATAGCAGATAGCGGGATTTTCGTGCAGGGCCAGTATCCCGTCAAGAGGAGTGGTGATATCCAGCGGGCGGGCACGGGATGTCACCCGGAAATAACAGCTCCACTATCATTCTTTTGCCAATTTTCGGATTGGAAGCTTTTTGCCTCCCGTCCCGGAATTGTCCGGGTGTTCCTCCGTTCTGCCATTATAGCCATAAATGAACGTCCGGATATTCTCCGCCTCGATATTGCCGATGTTGATCTGGCGGATGATCCGGTCAATCTCATTTGCCTGCTCTTTAATCTGGTCCAGCCTCCCGACATTTTCCAGGTCGGTAATGCCGACGATGACCTGCAGTGGATTTCTGATCTGGTCATTCAGTTCGGCAATCTGTTCCACCTTGCCCAGCAGTTCATTGATATTTTCCAGGAGCTCGCGAAATTTTTGTTCGCTTTCCTGGAGTGCCTGTATTGATTTGTGATATTCCGTGGTATCCTCAAGAAGGATGGTAATTCCCGGTGAACCGTCCAAAAACACCGTTGGAATGACTTTCATCTTGAAGAAAAACTCTTCAGAATGCGTTATTATCCGTATTTCTTCTGCTACTTCTTCTCCTTCCAGTGCCTGATCGATTATTTGCTGCAGGTCTGTTCCGGTATCGAGGCGACGGAGAATATCACGGATGTTTTTATTGAGAATCTCCTCTTTCTTCCTATGAAACAGGGAGATCACATTGTTGTTGACGTACACAATTTTCAGAGAATTATCCAGGACGATGACATAATCCGATGAGTGGTTCATCAACGCAGATATCGGCACACGGTGTGAGAGGAAGTACACCTTGGACTGTCCAAAGGTTTCCAGATCCACCTCACCGGAGGTCCGCAGGATGTCCAGGTAATGCCCAACGGTAATCCTGTTCATGCCGATGGTTTCGGAAATCTGCGTAACTGACATGCCTCGTGGATTCTCTTTTAATAGTGCCAGAATCTTTGTCAGTCCCACATGATTCTCTTTCATGGTCAGGGGATATACGAAGGTCCTGATATTTAACGATTACCACCATTATCTATCAGACATGTTTGTCATACTATGAGTACCAAAATGGATGCAATATACGATGCAGAATTCGTGGTACAGTGCTGGTCGGTCGGCTACCGGAAGATTTGAACCCGTCCCGGGGATCGGTTCAGGACACCTTTGAATATCTGCCCATTGGCAATGCGGGGCAGCAGCGTCACCGGCGAATGTAGTAGCCAATCCTCGCGCCGAAATTTCAAAAAACGGGTGTACGCCCTGTTCTTTACGGCGTATATCCACGACCTACCCACAGGATATTGAACACATCTCCCGTTGGATCGTACATCTTTTCCAGTTGCCATCTGACATTCACCAGATCGCCGGGTCCTGCTACCAGCGGGACCGAGAACTCCACAGGCCCATCATCAGAATTCTCCACCATATGTTTCTGGACACCTTTTACCTCTGGGTGTGAGGACCGGGGAAGGAATGCCCAAATATCTCTGCCGATTATGGGGTTGCCATTTCCAAGTAGATCAGTGAGTGTTGAATTTGCCCGGGTGATGATTCCCTTCCTGTCGACTGAAAATACCGGTTGCCCCGGATATTTATCACAGATGGATGAAAAGAGGCTGTTCTGCTTCCGGACATACAGGATGTGATCGTTTTTGATCGCTTCAAGAATCCGCCGGAGCCTGTTTTGTGATTTTTCTGACTCCGAACCCCCCCCGTATTCCTCCATATCTCCAATGCCACCGTTTTTTGCCAGTTCTTCTTCATACCGGCACCTCTGAAGAGTGACGGATGCCTGATTCACAAAAATTTCGATGATCGATATGGTATCATCATCGATGCGGTGGGGGACGGCAAAGGAGATGCTCCCGAACAATCTGTTATCCCTGGATATCCCTATCATATAGCACTCATAGAGGTCCAGAACATCATTGATTATCGAGCAGACCTCCTCTGAAAAGTTCTTCAGGAAGAGATCATACAGGCCACCCGAGAGGTGGATGAGCCTGTTGGAATTGAGGTAGGTACGATACTCTTCCGATATTTTGAACCGCGTATCCAGGACCTTTTGGTTGAGCATATTGCTCAGCATGTTTTCGTAGCCCTCAATCTCCCCTTGTATCGATTTGATCTGTAAGGTCTCGGGATTGTCGTCAAATGCGGTGACCACCGCCACACCACCGGAAAGAAGCGTTGTGAGTTCGGATGCAATGTAATCATATATCGTCTCATTGCCGGGAAGACTGGCAAAGCTCATGGCAGAACGCGAGATGAACTCCAGATTTTTAATATACTCTTTTTCTTTTATCTCACTCTCCTTGCGGGCGGTGATGTCGGTGCCGACTGCAGAGATACCGGTGAGGTGTCCTTCTGCGTCAATGATGGGACTATTCGTCCATGAAATCCATTTTGTGTCTCCGTTTCGGCTTGAATATTCATGTTCCGTGATCCTGAAACGTGCAGGTTCATCAAGAATATGTTCAATAATATCCCTGAACAGCCGTGAATTCTCCGTTGCGGAAAAAATGGTATCATAGGCACTGCTCTGTACCAGTTCTCCCTTCCGGAACCCGAGCAGGTTTTCCCCGAATTCGTTGACGAACAGAATTGTTCCGTCAGCATCTGTTTTCAGAACAATTGCACATGTTTTTTCAATTAAATCCCGATATTTTTCTTCGCTTTCCAGCAGTTCGGTTTCCATTCTCTTTCTTTGTGTCATATCCTGAATAGACTCAATGGCACCGATGACCGTACCTTCCTCATCATAGAGTCCTGTTGCCTTCACCCAGAGGTACGCCCCTTTCTCATCATGCAGGTAGGATGACCAGATCTCTGCATTGAGGGAGTCGCCCTCTTTCCAGATCGTCGGAGGCGGGTGGTAGTGCGCAATGTCATGGGATATGACATAATCAATAAGCATTGGCCGCTTCGTACCGTAAAAGGGAATTGAATAGGACTGATCACCCCGGCCAAGTATCTCTACTTTTGGTATGCCGGTCAGTTGTTCCATACCCCTGTTCCATGCAATCACTTCAGAATCACGGTTGATGACAAAGGTGGCTTCCGGCAAAAAATCGATAATATCCGTTAACCGGGAGATAGTGCTGGTCAAACTTGATTCATATTCCTTTCTCTCGGTAACATCCCTTTTAATAACGGCAATTTTTTCGACCTCACCACCGGAATCGACGGTGGGGGAGAGGGTAATGTCAAATATCCTCCCGTTCATCTCGTCCACAAACGAATCAGAGAGTTTTGAGGAGACCATCTCCGAGGCAATATCCCTGATGCTTGTGCCAATATCCTCCGGAAGGAATTCATAGATGCTTCTGCCAATAACTGATTGCATACTGAGTGAATCGTCTCCACAATAATTCCTGATATATTCGCAGCAAGATTTGTTTAGAGAGAGTACCTGGCCATCCAGATCGATGAGAAGTGAATCATCATTTATCGAATTGAGTAAAAACCGTGTGTTTTTTTCATTGCGTTTCAGGGCTTCCTTTGCCAGTTTTGCATCGGTAATATCCCTTCCAACAAACTGAAACTCGAATATCGAACCATTCGTATCAAGTATGGGAGAGATGCCGCCTTCTATCCACCGGGGTTTTCTCCCGGACTGCAGGGTGCGAAATTCCACTGTTTGTGATTCTTTCTCTGCATCTGCCTGATGGACGGATGCCCGGATCAGCTTCATATCTTCCGGATGAATATCCAGAGACTCCAGCTGTTTGCCTGTTGGGGTTTCTTTTTTAATACTGAAATAACGGCAAAATGCTTCGTTCACGTAATTGATGGAATGATCCAGGGACATCCGGCATATCAGTTCCTGCTGTCCCTCAACGATATTCCGGTAGCGGTTCTCACTTATCGTAATGCATTTCTCCGCCTTTTCCCTCTCAGAAATATCCCGGTTGACGGAGAGGACAACGAGCCTGTCCTTCAGCGTGAACACATGTGAGCTTGCTTCCACCGGAAGAGGAATCCCGTCTTTTCTTACCAGTATCCCTTCATATATGGAATGGTAATTCTCTGCAAGGTTTGGTTCGATGGTGTCGCCGAACCCGTTTGAATTGGTATGAAATATTTCAGAAAACTCCTTTTGGAAGAGTTCCTCCCGGGAGTAATGGAGTTTTTTGCAGGCCGTATCATTTACTTCAATCAGTTCGCCAATTCGCTGATTTTCGGTGATTTCGTAGAGGAATATCGAATCATTTGCGTTATTAAAGAGATATTGAAATTTTTCTTCATTTTCGGTAAGTGACTCCTTCATCCTCTTTTCTTCGGTGAAGTCTTTGATAATTACCAGAAGCCCGTGCTCCCCGCCTTCGAGGACCGACGGTACAAACATGAGGAAAAAATTGTATGCGGTATTGTCGTATGTGTAGGTGATCTCCTTACAGAATTTCTCCCCGTTTTCGAGAGAGCCGTCAATGAGGGAAACCAGCTCTGTATCGCCGATAAGGGGTATTGTTAGGTCATCAATACCTTTGCTGAGTATCTCTTTTTCTTCCAGATTGAAGTATTGCAGGTATTTGTTATTCACCTGGATAATTTTCCGGTCCTGGTTCAGGAGGATGATTAAATCCGGCGAACATTGCAGCATTTTGCTGACCGGCAAACGTCGGGAGACGGTGTAGACTTTTGCATTCCCGATGAGATGTTCATCAACTTTGCCCGACGCAAGCAAGACCTGGAGATATTTAGCGATAGAATTGCGGTGTATGTTTGTGTTATGAGAGATCTCCGTTATCGTCATTCCCTTCGACTTAAACTTCAGGATGTTCAATATTTTATCGAGCAATTCCTGTTCGCCGGGCATAGGTCTCGAATGAACAATAAAATATTTAATACTATGTCGGGCATTCCTCGTGGCCGTGGAAGAACGGAAGCGATTTAAGGAATCATACTGGCATTCCAACCTCCAATTTCGCTCCAATTTGATTTGTTCCCATTCAATCAAATTATGGGGAATTCGGAACCCAGAATAGTGAATATGGAAATACTGACTAATCTGCGGCCGATTGATGTCTGAAGGAACCGGATGGGCGGGGCACGAGGTTCAGGTGCGAAATCCCTTCCGGGGTTCGATGAATTATTCTCTTCTGGGATGCTATTCAATTCCTTTCAAACGGCATTAAACCGGAGAAATAGCCGAAAAATCTCCATTTCCGGGGAGACACACGGATGTTGTTGTGCAGTACTATCTGGCACATTGGTATATATCCGGATTTTGTATAGGGGGGGTATATGTAGGACGATGTGCGGCAGCTTAGGCCAAGATGCCCGCAGTTTTGCATGTAATTGATTGGAGGTATGAATGATGAACAAATTATTTGCTGCACTGCTGGTGGCAGCTCTCTGTATAGTGGCACCGGCCGTTGCAGTGGACTGGGATAATCTTCCGGCCGCCGCCTATGTGGAGATTGACGATTTTCCGGGAGATGATTTTGATGCATACTTTGACATCGCCGTATGCGAAGATTGTTGCTGCAACGGTAATGGTTGTGACAATGGTTGTGACAATGGTGATGGATGCAGTGAATGCACGCTCTATCCCGGTTGGTGCGTGGACGTAGAGACCTATTACAACCAGGAATGTTATTGCGCCGAACTATCTTCGACCATTGGAGAAGGCGAGCAATACAACAGGGTTAACTGGGTTCTCAACAACAAGGGAGAAGCAACGTTTACGGAGATACAGGCAGCCATCTGGATCATAATGGGGGAGGAACCCATGGATCTCACTTGGGTAACCCCTGTTGCGGAACAGTTAGTTAAGGATGCAGATCCCTCCTTTACCCCCGGATGCGATGATATTGCCGCAGTCCTCGTTGAGCCGTGCGACGGCGAGGGACAGGCGATCATCATTGAAGTTGAGATGCTGCCCCCCTGCCCCCCGGTTCCTGAATTCCCGGCAATGACGATTCCGCTCTTCTTTGTCGGCGGAGTACTGGTTGCGGCCAGTGTTCTGAAGAAGGAGTAGGTACGGTCCGGAAAATCTCATTTCTTTTTTTTCTGCGCTTATGCACATGCATTTCCCCCGGTTCTGTCATTTCTTTGGCCTCTGCTTGTTGCTTCTGCTTGTGGCCTCTTCTGGGGGGTGCCGGAAGAGAGAAATTGATTCCTGTGCCCATCCTGGACGGGGAGAGCGGATACATAACAGCTCTGTACGTCCACGATGACGCAGCGCTGCCATCTCCCCTCTCTGAATTCGCCACATCTCCTGATGCGGAGGTGATGGTGATTTCGAGGCGGTTGACGGGTTCCAAAGGCCGGATGCAATGGATGGAGTGCCTGAATCACGAAAGGTTCCGCCAGCTGCTGTCATTCATGCAGGACCCCATCCCCGCAAACCCCGGGCACTTCCCCTGTCAGTTCCGTCTGCACATGCTGACCGCATCCCATCCAAAATCCATTCCAGGGCTTCAATGCCTCCCACGCATCGATATTTCGTATTCGCACACGCCCCGTTCCGGGATCGTTCCTCTGACGCACCTCTTCCCGGACGGAAGACCCCGGTGAGGGACCACTAAACTGGGCACCACCATTCATCTCCCTTCAGAGAGCCTGGGGTCAGCGGCCTTGGTGGTGTGGCGGATATGGGGGGGAGACCCTGATTTCACCAAATGACCGGGTTTCTGCCATGAATGTGTTGAACAGAAATGCCCGGCTTTTCATTTTATATCTAAAATGATACTGTAGGTCGGGGCAGGGTCAGGCGGGGACCTGATGTATCTCTGCGATGACCCCGGATGCTGACGAACTCTCGTCAGGGCATATCCGAAGAGCCCTGTATCAAATCATAAAAAGGGGTGAAAAGTGGTTGTGAACCAAAACCTGTGGATTATTCCCCTCCTATTGGCTATTCTGGGGATAATGACGGTGTTTATCGGCGCAGGCCAGGCATATCCTGTTACCGAGAGCCGTGCAACGAACCCCCACGGGTTTGACTGTTCACTTCCCCCTACCACTATTCCAGCTCCAGAATTCCCGACCCTTGCCGTGCCTGCAGGCATCCTAGTCGGGATGGTATACATCATTTTCCTGCTGAAAAACAAGGGACGAAAAATCCCTGTTTTCAGCAAAAAATGATGTTGTGAGCACCGGAAGAATTCATACAGTGACAGGTGGAGATATCCTTCATTTTCTCCGTAGTACCTACGGACGTATCTGTTCTCCTGATGGGCACACACCTCCATCCAGAGTGATGGTACCGAATAGAGGCACAAGGGAACGGAAGAATAGGGCATGCTATCCCTCTCCGAACGGATGCCATCTCATTCACGGATACAGAAGATCATGCTCTCATGAACCCCCGGAGCTGCAGCGCCGGCGCCACCGGCTGCCATGAAGATGTGCCGGAGGAGTATGGGGGGCCACCAACAACGTCTTCTCGGAACCAGTGGGGGCCTGACTTGCAGTGAGACGCCCCCAGGGGCCCCTGTGGCGACAAGTATGCATGAGTAATGCCCATATTGCGTCAGTCAACAGTGGGACGATTGACTGCATTACCAGGATTATCCGGAGATGCTTCGAATATATGTGAAAATAGGTTCAATCTGCTTAAAATAAAAAAGATAGGGGGGTATCACCGGAGCTTGCCCAGTGATATGACTGCGGCACCCATCGCGAGGGCGAACACCGCCATCATGGCAGGCATGTAGAAGGGGAATTCAGGGACTGGTGGTGGTGTAGGGGTTCCTGCTTCATAGCAGAAGTCAATGTGACTGATGCCATAGTAATCATCCCCATTGTTCGGGTTCCACGGCGTGCCAAGTATGGTATCCGCTGTTACCGGGCTATCGTAGTTGTAGACGTTGGCACATGGTCCGCCTTTCACAATGACGGCATTGATGAGAACCCCACTGGTTGTATAGTTAAAATGGGTATCATTCACCATCTCGATGGTAACTGTACCGAGGCCGTCGATGTTGTGGGTACCTGCCCAGGGGCCGGGTTCGATTTTAAAGCCATCCCAGCCGCAGACGATATCGTTACAGGTCGGGTTACCTTCAACGAAATCCGGAACAACAATACTCGCAGCCCCCGGCAAAACGATGAAGGCTGATGCGATTATCACCATCAATGCAAAGAGCATTTTTTTCATCATAATCTTCTATCACATCCTTTCTTTTATGGCCCCACTATGATTCTCGCTTATAAATTGCTGTGTCAGGCGCAAATGCTGTGCTTACGGCCGTACACCTGTTTCTGCGAAAAAATCCACACCAGCATCAGGAATTTTTTACCGGACAGAATAGTTATTGGAGTATTCTGGTATTGCGGAAAATGCCAGGTTCAAAGAGTCAATGGCTATGCATGTACATTATCATGCATCATCTCCGAACCTTGCAGAACATGCAAAAAAGTGTGACCCAAAAGACTACGCGCCGGAATTGCCTCATTTCCCCATACGGCGGATGAACGATACAAAAATATTGAAGGAAAAAGAGTTTTTATTCTCTCATACGATAGAATCCGGATTCACAGGGAACCTTCAGTCTCGATGAATTGACGTGCATCCTGCTGCATTTCAGATCGTTTCGCGCATTTTTGTTTGATCTCTTCGCAAATCTGTACGTTCCGGATTGCCTGTACCGGGGTGATGGGAAACTCCCTTCCTTCTTTTGCACAACGGACAAAGGTGGAAAGTTCCATCTTCAGCGGTTCGACCTTTCCCACCATGACCTTCTCCACCACATTCTCCTGGATATACCGGTCACTCTCATGGCTGTACCGCTCCGGTTTGCGGTGGACATAGACTTCCTGGGTCATGAAGTCGCCCTCGATGGTGAAGTCATCCTCTTCGATATACACCATCCGGACTTTCTTAGAAGCCTTTCTGCTTGCAGACAGATATACCGGGAAATTTTCAAAATCAAATAATGCACCGCAGATATCGTCATTCCCGGAACATGAGAGATGGTATGGCCCCCTAAAGCAGCAGTTGTTGAACAGGATGTCAATATCATGAATCATCAGGTCCTCGACCACCGAACTGCCAGTAATCCGCATCGAAGCAGGATTGTGGCGTTTTATCTCAACATATACCGGGTCTTTGATAATCCGCCGGATCTCCTGTACTATCGGGTTGAACCGTTCGATATGCCCGACACCGACGACCAGCTCCTCCGGAATGTTCCTGCACAGGGCAATTGCCTCTTCTGATCTCATGCAGATCGGCTTTTCGATCAGCATATGAACGCCCGCCTGTGCCGCTTCCAACGCGGTGTCATAGTGATACTGCGTTGGGACGCAGATGCTGACCGCATCCACCTGCCTGAACAGATCCCCGATGGAGCCTGCCACGTTCGCCCCCGTATTTTTTGCAACCTCTGCGGCTGCATCTGTGTTTATGTCGTAGACAATCACATCTCCGACATTTTTCAGTTCAGAATACACACGGACATGATTCTTCCCCATTACTCCTGTTCCGATGACTCCAACATCCATTTTCATCACTTCACTATTATTCAGACAGGAATCCGGACACCATTCCGGTACTTCACTGGTGTCCCCCCCTCCGGGCGATTCCCCGCTGAAAGTGCTTTTACGAGATGGCCACAGCGACTTATAGCAATTGATTGTAAGATATCCGGATGTGCCGGATGGTATCGCCCACCATAGCCCTGCTGCTCACACGCCCTGAATGTTCAAAATCACTATATATTGGTATGCCGGGCAAAAACCGGGTTGTTCGATATTTTCTCCGAATTCAAAATTTATTTTTTAATTAGATAGAATTCCGGCTGCATTCCTTTCACATCACAATGATATTCTGTGAAGGAGGGGGGAAAACCGGGATGTCCGGCTATTTGCAGGGGGCAGTGCGTCACGGCGCCGCCGGGAATGCCGGCCCCCCTATTCAGGGTGATGAGGCATCCGGACTGCATACCTACACAATCAGGATAAATAAAACGGTAATCGCACCGAGGATGATACAGAATATCCAGAATGGTGTCCGTTTTGCCACCATCAGGAGGACATTCATGGATATATACCCGAAAAAGAGGGATGATGCCGTTAAAATGACCGCTGTCTGAACGGGTATCAGCCGGATTGCCCCGAAATCGATGAGAAAAATGGCGAACGCCGCAGGGACACTCATCAGAAAGGAGAGAGTAAGGGCCGTCTCCTGGTTCATTTTTTGGGCAAGGAGCGTCGCAACCGTTATTCCCGACCGTGATATCCCCGGAATAATGGCACATCCCTGTGCAAGCCCCGTAAGTATCATCTCCCGATCACTCATCTGATCCATTCCCTTCTCCCCGGCGGTCCCCATGACCTTCATTATTACGCCGGTGAGGATCAGCATCGCTCCGATGAACATCGTAAAGATGGAGGCATTCTGTCCGGGCGAGACCGTCTTCAACAAATAATAGAGGGGCAGGGCAGTTACCGCCGTTGCAAGAGAGGCAATCAGGAGGATGCGAGTCAGGGGATAATCCAGGCGAAGGTTCTTTGCAATCCTTATGAACTCCTCCCGGAAACGGATGATCACCGCGATCATCGTGCCGAAATGAAGATAAAATGCATAGGAAAGAGCGGTTTGAGGATCCATTTGCAGATAATTGAGCATATAGAGCATGGTCTGGGCTTCACTGCTGATCGGGAGCCATTCAATGGTTCCCTGGATTGCACCGGCAATGATTGCTTCCAGCCCGTTCATACGTCAGATTGAGTAGGTGTGCTATGCTTAATAGTTTGTCCGGGTACCTGCCGGAAGAACGTGGTGCACAAAATAAGGGACAACCCCGTTTACTCCCTCCTGGTGCACCAACCCAGAGCGATGAGGGCGAAAATCGCTGATACCAGACCGGGAGCAAAACTCCCGGTTTGCTCCCCGGGTGGAGAGTTCCCCGGTACACTCGCTGCGGTGGCCAAGGCCAAAGGTGAACCAAAGAACGCGGATTCATTCAGGAGAATGATGTGTGCGGTTTGTCCATTTACCTGGATCTCAAATGCGAGACAGATCTCATCGGAAGTAAATGTAACAGCGGATCCGTTCCCTGCATTCTCATAGCCGGTATACGGTATCCCGTCCCGGGCAATCTGCCGGATCGTATCCGGGGGGATATTGACCGTTGCTTCCATCCCGGAACCGGTCGGTGCAACATCGATCAGTTCCTCCCCTTCCACCCTGAGGTACGTGCCTCCTGACATCAGGCAGCAGTAATCACCGGAATTTTTTGGCTGGCGGTAGAACAGCATCGCAGCGTCGGTTTCAAACCTATCGAATACCGCATCTCCTCTCCCGGAATAGATGGTGTCTGTATTGACAGGTGAACTGACCTGCATCGCATTTCCGGTTCCGGCAACAGCGATTTCTTCGGTTTTTTCCTGCTCTTCATTCACGTATCCGGAGATGATAACCGTAATCCGAAAGAGGTCTTCTGCGGGGCGGTTTCTCAGGGCGATGACCGGGGTAAAGACCTCTGATGCGGCATCATATCCTGCAATGCGGCCAACATGCTTCGTTATTACTATCTCAGATGACGGGACCGAAAATATGCTCATCAGAACATGCCTGTTATATGGATTCGTGGTCTCCCAGGTCAGAGAGTTCGTGGTGATGCCGGTGTCGGTTTCATCCTTGTAGGGGAGAGAGAGCCAGTCATAGGAATCCTCGTCTATTATGAGAAGCCCTTTTACATGTCCGATTTCAGTTTGTGCGTATTTTCCGTCCCCGTTTGTATCCTTCGTTGGAGAGATTTCAAGACTGGACGGGCGCAGGAGGTTCCGGTATATCCAGGTCTTTTCACTGCTCAGCCGGTCAACCACCACAAAGTAGTCATCATCAGGAAAGAGGATTGTTCGGCTATACCGTATCGGTGAGGCCAGGGCAACAGAGGTCGACCAGTCATCGTCGATCACCTCCGTAATGGTCTCCGAGGCGACGACGCCCTCCATCCAGGGTGTCTCGATCACGGCTTCCACCGTCGCGGGAGTGACCATCCCGACAGCACTTCCCTTGTAGACGCCCCTGGACTGGCTGTCAGCCCAGGAGGAGGTTGCAAAGGGGGTCTGCGGATCTTCGATGGCAATCCCGTTGTGGTGCACCTCGTACTGTCCGTAATAGGCTTCGAGGACGTGCTTTGTTTCACCGGCGTCCGCCAGGAGAAGGTCGCCCTTGCCGTAGTATTCGATGCTCAGCTGATCGTGATGGGCACTGTCCCGGTTGCTGTTGGTCTGCACATCAAAGGTGATGAGAGAGAGCCAGTCGGCATCTTCGTCCCAGCCTTCCCTGAACACCTGGTAGATGGCGTCCTCATCAAGGCGGCTCGTCCATTCGGGTTTGCTGCCTGCAATGCTGTCGTAATTGCCATAGACACAGAAGAGCAGTTTGGTATCTGCGAGGTCGTTCTCCCGGGAATACGGGAGAAGCGTATTCCCAAGGGTCTGGTCGAGATACCGGAGCATTTCTCCCTTCTCCTCGTCATTCAGGAGACTCATGATGCCCCGCTGGTAGGTCTCGAGCGTGTTTCCTCCGGTCACGTAGTTGTTCATGTATCCGTTGGGCATCGTCTCCCAGAGTTCGGACGTTACAATCTTCTTTGCCACCGGATAGTCGTCGAGGATGTTTCTGTCGTAGTGGTTGCTGTAGACCTGGAACCACCAGAGAAGATCGTCGATCACATAGTTCTTGTAGGAACCGAGGAGGTGTTTTCCTGATGCCTCATCAAATCCGAAGGAGATGAGGGACCGATCATACGTGTGAAGTTCGTCGTTTTCAAAGAGATAATCGGTTCCGGCGCGGGTCCAGTCCTCAGGACCTGATTTCAGCGCAAGGTTATTCGGGTTGGTGTAGTCTTCAAGCGCTAGTCCGGCAATGGCAACGCTCGGGTATTCCTGGCCGTGATAGTCGGCAAACGAGACATAGCCCGTCTTGGTTCCGTCGCCGTTCAGGTCGCGATAGGCCTGGTCGGCAAGGATCGCAAGTTTATCACGTATTGCCTCGTCCTCAGCAGCGGTCAGGCCGGGCTGCGCCCAGTCATAGGCAAGGGCATATTCTCTCAGTGCCGTCGAACGGTCCGTATCGTATGGAACGTCCCCCAGGTCGAGGTTCAGGAGTGCTTCGCGTGCCTTGTCGAGGTATTTCTGCTCCCCCGTGATCTGGTAGGCAAGCGCAAGGTCGTTTGCAAATCCCCCCCGGCAGGAGACCCGGTTGTAGGTCGCCCAGTTCGGGTCCGAAAAGTCGCGCGAGAGCGATTCATCTGCTGAACTGATGATGACTGCCTTCCAGGTGTTCCATGGCTCAGATGCGCTGTACTGGTAGCCGGGAACTTCGGAAATATCGGTAAACAGAAGATTCGGGTGCGGTGCTGCTGATGAACATGCGCAGCAGATGGCCACGGATATGATGATTGCGGCGGAGAAATGCTTTTTTGCAATGATGAAGGATAATGCAGGGGGGATTTTCTTCATGCTCCTCGTCCTCCATTCCTGAGCGTATGATATTTAATGATACGGGTGGGCTGTAATCCGTGGATCACATTAATATGGAATAATACTACATGGGGTATCTACCGGCATCAGGGGGAAGCGTGGAATAAGGGCGGTTTGAATCTGTGTTGAGAAATGGAGAGTATGATGCATTTCTAAGAGCAGAACAGCAATGGAAAAACGGCAACCATGGGATCAAATGGCTCAAATACGGTGAAAGAGACGCTACATTATGAGCGGATACGTGCATATTATGAGAAAGACCGATCGTTCTTTCTCCTGCTGCTGTTTCTTACTGCCGTCCTCGTAATCGGATATCTCATTCCTTCCCTCTATTTCGGCCGTCCCTTTGGGACCGATACCTATACTCACATATTCCATGCACAGGAGATGTATGGAACCGATTCCCTCTTCGATTTTTATGACGAACTGGGTAAAAAGGTGCTCAATCCCAACCTCGATGATAATGTCTTCAATTATCCCTTCGGTTCATGGCTGTTTATTGCCGTTCTTGCGAAGGTAACCGACCTTCCGCCGGATACCACGGCATTTATATTTAGTGCACTGTTCCTGGTGATTGCTGCACTCTCCTATTACATCTACGCAGGGCTCTTTCTCGAGACGAAATCACAGAAGGTATTTGCCCTTTTATTCTTATTTTCCATGCCGAACGTGGTGCTGACGGTGAACAACTACCGTCCGTCAACATTTGTCCTTCCATTCCTTTTATTTGCGATATATATCGCATATTCTGAAGAAATTACGTTAAAAAATCTTTTTCTCATTGCATTGGCCGTATTTGCAATAGCACTGACTCACACGGGAACGCTCATCTATCTCATGATATTTGCCACCTGTTTTTTCTGGCTGTATTGTCTCTTTGGACGGAAATTCTCCCAACCCCTGTTTGTATTGGCGTCAAGCACGTTTCTGTTCTTCTGGATTGCGGTAAAACTGTTCCCTCATCTGTACCATCAGTATGCCACGAAAGCCTCCCTCTTTCTGACCCCGGGGAATTTCCTTTCGGATAAATTCCACATATTCTTTGCTGATGATCTCAGTGTTGTGCTGTACGAAAACCTCTTCGTCAATCACCAGTTTGTCTATGTGATTATCTGGACGGCATTTGTCTTTGCGGTGGGAAGTGTGCTCGTCTCGGTAGGAGAACAGGTATTTCAGCAGTATTCCCGGGTTGTGGACAAGGGGAAATACGCCATCGTGCCTTTATCGGACATGTCCCATTCATTTTTGGCTACTCCATTCTGGATCGGGCCGATACATGCAATTCTGGGCATCATTGGAGTTTTCCGACTTGATGGAAAGGGGAAATGCTTCGCCGTTACGGTGATTCTAACGACCGTCGTGCCGGCAATGATGCAGGCATCCGAAGGAGTTAGCGGGGCTACCGGTGCGCTCAGGGAAATATCCTATCTCTACCTGATAGTACCTGTTGTTGCGGTCCTGGGTCTCTGGTATATTATCCAGGTCGTAAAGGTGAAGGTAAAAAACAGCAGGGTAACAATCACCCTCATCTATCTATTGATCTTTTCTGTAATTATTGTCACTCCGGTCATTGGGAATGGCTATTATCTGCCCTCCATTTCGGGTGATGATCATATTATCGAAGGAATGCAGTGGCTGTCGGGAACAGGCAACCAGAATGAAAAAGTCGTCGGATACGGCTACCGCACTGTTCCGGTGTATACCGGAAAAATGGATGCATCATATGGACTTGCGTACGGTACACAGACCCGGACCTTCATCGGACTTTTAAATAGTATCTATTTCAGCAAACCCGGGAATCAGGTCATGGATTTCTATTCCCTCTTCGGTGCCAGGTATGTGTTAGTTTCTGATAAACTGGTAGAGAATATCAAAACTGATGATGAAGAGAGAGAGGTGGCAATCGATTCCCAGAATGACCTCGATAAGATATTTTCAAGCAGGGATTTTGGCATATATGCCGTCCGGCATACGTCGGTCAATCTTTCTGACAGTAATTTCACGGGAAGCCGGATTTCCATAGCAACCGTTGGATCCAATATAGAAATTAATTCAAAGACTTATAAGGTGGTAATTGACCAGGAAACGCCAACGATGAAATATCTCGGCACAAGTTCGCAGAATTACTTTCGGGAAGGTGCGATGTATGATATGACCCGTATAACCTGGATGGGAAATAGTGATGATGTGGGGGTGTATACCTTCAATGATGAGGATTTTACCCTTGAAGAAGCTGGAAATCAGCTCATTTATCGCACCATTTTAAAAGATGATCATGAGAGAAACAACTGGTCAACGGTTACCGTGGTGTATACATTCCTGCCCGAAATGATCCAGAGGGAATTTATTATTTCAAATGACCAGCTCTCTTCAAGTGATACACCCATATTGAGAGCATATTTCACCACAAATCTCTTTATGCCCGCATCCACCTTCGTTATGAAAAAATCCTATCGCAGAATTGAAAAGAACGTATACCCTTCAGAGGACTCTGTCGATATCAATGACGTCTATGAAGAATTTTATTTTTCCGACGGTGATTCGGGTATATATCTCAAATATGGCACCACCTCGCCATTCCCTCAATATATTAGCTATAAAGGTTCAACGGCATATGATTACAGTTCCTTCAGTGTCGGTAATTTAGAACCGGTTCAGCCTGGTGCATCCCTTCACATTACGCAGTATATATCAGTCGGAAGTGAGACTCTTGCTAAACGACATATCCAGAATGAAAACCGGATTTCACTGTATCCATATCCTGATGGAATTATTCCACTGATCCTGTGCGGGTATGACAGCGGGGGTGCTACCCAGAGGTACGGACGGATTGACACCTTCGAAATCGGGAACGATAGTGCAGAATACACGGAGGTAACTGGTGTTGTACGGCTGACAAATACCCTTAATGGAGTATTTGATGACGGAAAGAGGGGTATTCCCTATACCATCTCCATTGGAGTAAACCCCCCCTACGATAATATCCTGTTTTGTGAAGGACTGCGTCATCCCCAGATGGCACAGTACCAGGGCGAACCAACGGGAACGGTTATGCTCCCAGAATCTGAACCACGGACTGTAATGCTCCTAAGATTGAAAACCCAAGAGGAATTCTTTACTGACTGGAAAAATGTGATCAGGAGTGTTTCTTCAAACGATGACATGGCGCTCTTTCTGATGCGGCCGGAAGATGTGGAAAATCCTATGTACTCACAGGATTTTCAGGGCATTCTTGCATATGCAGATGAATACGGCCTGACTCATGCAAAACCAGGGCAGATTGCACGTCATTTCAGTAATATGCAGCAAATTACCTGTAATTCTTCCTTTGAGCTGGATAAAGCGACAATTACTGTTACGAATGAAAACGCTTTCCCGGTAGATGGGGTGACTTTTGCTATACGAATGCCGAGGCTGGACGAGGATGTCTATGGTGTCAGCAATGGTGAAATAAAAAGGACAGTCCAATATAGCGACCAGACTGTGCTCTATGTCTCTGTTGATCTGGAATCACAGCAGTCAAGAACGATCACTCTTAAGCCCACACTTGAGAAGAAGCATCTCTCTGTCGAAATTCCGTCTTCCCTTAAAGAAGGAACTGTAACATTTGTTGTACGGGATGAAGAGGGCCAGCTGGTGGAAAATGCCCAGATCATGATTGATGATATGCCCTACCTTACGAATGAATATGGCAATGTATCTGTACAGCTGAGGCGGGGTTCGTACGAACTGACGATTGAAAAAGCAGGGTATATGAAAGAGACACGTGATATTACGATAAGAAGTTATTTTTCATTCTTTGAAGAGATGATTGAAGCATATTTTCCATCATCAAAACAGAGCCGGAATACCAGTTAACAGTCAGAAAAATTGAAAATATTCAGAACTACCAAGAAAAAATTTCAGCCGGCCTATTCTCATACGGTTCTGCAATTCGGGAGGGAACGATTCAGGTGTTCGTTTCAATCCAGAAATGGACTTCTTCTGTGTTCATTGTATTCTTATTGGTAAGAAGAACCTCTACCTTTGCAGGATAGGATACATTCTTTGTCAGCCGCACCTCTTCGTTTTTCTCATAGCGCTCATTGGTATCCAGCCGGAATTGTTCTGTGACTACGAGTGTATTATTCAGATATATTCCAATATCGTAATCCGTGACTTCTCCTTCAGAATTGATAACCCCATAGGCAAAGAATATTGTATCATTCCGGGCCAGGTTCTGATACGAATCAGGGATCAGATACAGCGAGGAATGCTGTTTTTCGGTGAAAACCACCACATATCCTGTTATCGCAATTGCAATTATTATGGCGATGACTGCTGCAATGGTAATTATTGAACTGAATTCTGTATTCTCGCACCCGTTACCCATATGCATTCAAAATATGATGGTACAATATTGTTTATTAATACAGGGGGTAATGCCAAAATGCAAAAAAACGTTACTCATTATTTTCATTGAATGAAGCTCTGTCCCCCCGGAATCGAAAAAGATCTCTTGCAGACACTGAAAATGCACCCCGCATAATCTCTCCCGCAGGCGGGAATCTCCAGAGTGGTGGGTTTCTTCAATGCTATGTAAAAGACGAAAATGATTCGTATTACAGCCAAAAAAATTCTGAACCGGAAATGTCTGAACGTGAATTAAAAAAAGAGAATTATCGGATTTCGTATCTAACGAACGAAAATATAATTCTTTTTCGTTTCAAAGTCAATGCCCTTATCATTGAACACTCTCAGGGTTACGGTATATTTGCCCGATTTTGTATAAGTGTGGGTCGGGTTCTGTTCATATGTGGTTGTCCCGTCTCCGAAATAATATGTCCATGACGTGGGGTTGCCCGGACTTTGATCGGTAAATGTTACCTCCAGTGGTGCCCCGCCACGAACACTGTCAGCCGTGAATGCAGCGACCGGTACTGTGGTCTCGGACGGCGTCGGCGTGGTGCTGACGGATATGTAGCCGGTCTTCGTCTCCGTATCCGTCCCGTCGGCATTGGTCACTTCCAGGGTCACGGTATAGGTGCCTGGCTTGGTGTAGGTATGTACGGGGTTTGCTACCGTTGCAGTGGTGCCGTCACCAAAGTTCCACGACCATGAATTAGGGCTGTATGTACTCGCATCGGTGAAGGACACTTCCAGCGGCGCGGTGCCGGAGATCACATCTGCACTGAAGGCTGCCACCGGCGGGTTCGTAACCACTGCCGGAACGTCCTCGTCTGTCACCGTGATGAACCCTGCTTTCGTCTCGAAGTCCATGCCCTCAGTATTGAATACCCTCAGGGTAACGGTGTAGGTGCCCGGTTCTGTGTAGGAATGGGTCGGGTTTCGTTCGTAGGTGGTCTGTCCGTCTCCGAAGTAATATGTCCATGACGTGGGGTTGCCCGGACTTTGATCGGTAAATGTTACCTCCAGTGGTGCCCCGCCACGAACACTGTCAGCCGTGAATGCAGCGACCGGTACTGTGGTCTCGGACGGCGTCGGCGTGGTGCTGACGGATATGTAGCCGGTCTTCGTCTCCGTATCCGTCCCATCGGCATTGGTTGCCGTCAGAGTGACGGTGTAGGTGCCGGGTTCCGTGTAGGTGTGCTGCGGGTGTTGTGCCGTTGAAGATGCCCCGTCACCAAAGTTCCAGGCCCATGATTCCGGACTGTTCGTACTGGCATCCGTGAATTGCACGATCAGTGACGCCTGGCCGGATGTTACATCCGCCGTGAAGGCTGCAACAGGCGCTGAGGGAACGGGGATGCCACCGGATACAACGGTGATGTATCCGTTTTTCGTTTCGGTATCCGACCCGCTCTCACCTGTTGCGGTCAGGGTCACGGTATAGGTTCCCGCTTCCGTATAGACGTGGGTCGGGTTCGTATCGGCGGACACTGCTCCGTCGCCGAAGTTCCATGATGTGGAGACGGCATTGATACTGGTATCGGTGAACTGAACCGACAGCGGTGCGGTGCCGGTTGTCGGAGTTGCACTGAACCCTGCTACCAGAACGGTAGGTGCGGGCATCACTTCTCCGGACGTGAGGAAGGTGTATTCGTGGCTTCCTGAGACGGTGGTGATGATGATGGATGATTGGTCGGCAGAGAGCTGCCAGCCTGTGTATACTGCCCCGTCCTTCAGTACCTTCTCAATGTCTGTGCCCAGCTGGTAGAGTGAGACCTTGCCTGTTGAAGCTGCGTCAACCACAAGGGCAACGGAAATTCCTTCTTTTTTCAGGGAAACACTCTCCGTTCCGGCGCTCGTCACGAGAGGTGCACCGCCTTCGTTCAGGTAGGTTCCCTCGATGAGCGTGTAACTGTAGTCCTGTGACGATGCGGAAGTCCTGATGAATGCCATCCCGGCATCTGTCGCGTATGCACCAAAGCTACTCTCCCCGGCACCCGAATAGATGGCATCGGTATGTGCCGAGGTGCTGACCTGCATTGCATTGCCATTTCCGCTAACAGGGATTTCCTGGGTATTCTTCTGTTCTTCCCCCAGATAGTTCGAGGTGAGAACGGTAATGCGGTACAGGTCTTCCTCCGGTCCGTCTTTCAGGTATACAACGGGTGAATAGACTTCGGATTCAGAGCTATATCCTGCAATTCTCCCCGCATGTTTTGTGACAATCACTTCTGAAGCCGGGGCGGAATAGATGTTTAATCTGACCTGGTCGCCGTAGGGATTCGTCGTATCCCATGTCAGGGAGTTTGTTGTGATGCCAGTGCGGGTTTCGTCCTTATACGGGAGTGATAACCAGTTGTAGGAAGTCCCGTCGATCTTGAGGTTTCCCTCTACATGTCCGATCGAAGAGCCGGTCGGTGTGATACTCAGACTGGTCGGGCGCAATACATTCCGGTACGTCCATTCCTCGCTTCCGTCAAACCGGTCGAAGACGATGAAATAGTCATCTTCAGGATACATGATCGTCCGGCTGTAGTCAATCGGTGATGAGAGACTTTCGGAGGCACCCCACATACTGCCGATCACTTGTGTGATCGTTTCCGAGGCGACGATTCCCTCCATCCAGGGGGTCTCAATCACGGACTCAACCGTCGCGGGGGTGCTCATGCCGACAGCACTTCCCTTGTAGACGCCCCGTGCCTGGCTGTCCGCCCAGGATGAGGTCGCAAACGGCGTCTGCGGGTCTTCGATGGCAATCCCGTTGTGGTGGACCTCGTACTGTCCGTAATAGGCTTCGAGGACGTGCTTTGTTTCACCGGCGTCTGCCAGGAGAAGGTCGCCGTTGCCATAGTATTCAATACTCAGCTGATCATGGTGGGCGCTGTCCCGGTTGCTGTTGGTCTCCACATCAAAGGTGACGAGGGACAACCAGTCCGAATCTTCCTCCCAGTTTTCCCTGAACACCTGGTAGATGGCGTCCTCATCAAGGCGGCTGGTCCCGTCAGGTGTGTCGCGGCTGATGCTGTCGTAATTGCCATAGACACAGAAGAGCAGTTTGGTCGAGGCGAGGTCGTTCTCCCGGGAATACGGAAGAAGCGTATTCCCCTTGGTCTGGTCAAGGTATCTGAGCACTTCTCCCTTCTCATCGTCATTCAGGAGACTGAGAATGCCCCTCTGGTATGTTTCAAGCGTATTGCCACCCGTCACATAATTGTTCATGTATCCGTTGGGCATCGTCTCCCAGAGTTCGGATGTTACGATCTTCTCTGCCACCGGATAGTCTTTGAGAATGCTTCTGTCATAGTGGTTGCTGTAGACCTGGAACCACCAGAGAAGATCGTCGATCACATAGTTCTTGTAGGAACCGAGGAGGTGTTTTCCTGATGCCTCATCAAATCCGAAGGAGATGAGGGACCGATCATACGTGTGAAGTTCGTCGTTTTCAAAGAGATAATCGGTTCCGGCGCGGGTCCAGTCCTCAGGACCTGATTTCAGCGCAAGGTTATTCGGGTTGGTATAGTCCTCAAGGGCAAGTCCTGCGATCGCAACACTTGGGTATGCCTGTCCGTGATAGTCGGCAAACGAAACATAGCTCGTTTTTGTCCCGTCACCGTTCAGGTCGCGATAGGTCAGGTCTGCAAGTGTCGCAAGTTTATCGCGTATGATTTTATCGTCTGCCGCCGTCAGGCCGGGCTGTACCCAGTCATAGGCAATTGCGTATTCTCTCAGGGCTGCTGCCCGGTCCGTCTCATAGGGGACGTCCCCGACGTCGAGGTTCAGCAGAGCCTGACATGCCGAATCCAGGTATTTCGGGTCCTTTGTTATCTGGTAGGCAAGCGCAAGATCGCTTCCAAACTCGCTCCGGTAGGATATCCGGTTATAGGTAGCCCAGTCTGGATCGGAGAAATCACGGGAGAGCGATGCATCTGCTGAACTGATGATGACTGCCTTCCAGGTGTTCCATGGCTCAGATGAGCCGTATTGGTTTCCGGGAACTTCGGAAATATCGGTAAACAGAAGATTAGGGTGCGGTCCTGCTGATGCAATTGCTGGTATTGCCAGGGAAATTATCAGTAGACCTATAATTACCCTCGCCGATGGAATATTTAGTTTCAATCGTGGGTTAATATGTGTGGCACTCATTTTCCTGCCTCATTTCAAAAATCATAAATCTATACAGGTGTAACTTTGAGATGTTCCCGAGTGAATTGCTGTACACTCTGTTCCCCCCTTCAGAACACGGTGGGGAATCTCCCGCAGGTGTTGCTTCGTTTGCCACCGGGGGCACTGGCACTCCCTGTGGTCAGGCTCTCATTTCCCCCAGTCAGTATTTAAATCTTTATACTTGTGATTGACAATAGCCCCTATCAAATAGTACCATCATAACGAGCTATCATTAATTCAAGGGAAATATGCCGATTTTTCCAGAATTGAGGTTTTTTCCCAAAAATGTGGAATATAATAATCACAAATAAACATGAGTCGGCTAAATTTCTTTTCAACTTACTTCATCCCATATCCTCCCAATTTTTATTTCAAAATGGCATGCGTGGCAAAATTGGGGAAACCTATACCATTTTGGGAGAAATTACGATTTTTTGAGTGTGAAATATTTCCCGGGATTTCGGGTGCCGCAGGTGACCGATAGTATATTCATCTTGTATGGCAAGAGGGGGATAAAATGGCAATTGCGGATCTGGTCAGTCCTCTCAATCTGATGATTTTTGTTTTTTTTTCCGTACCGTTTGTCGCAACGCTACTGGTGATGCCCCCCATTATCCGGAAACTCAAGGAACATTCCATTGTTGCAAAAGATATGTACAAAGCGGATTATCGCGAAGTTGCAACGAACGGAGGGCTCATAATTCTGCTGATATCCCTCCTGTCCCTCTCAATTATCTCCCTTTTTTATTGCAACTACATTCTGCCGGTCAATTATGTGATCATAATGGTGGTGACGCTCTTTGCCCTTTTTGGAATTCTTGACGATATCATTGATATTGGACGCCCGGCAAAACTTATTCTTCTCTATTATTGTTCATATTCCCTGATATCATGTGCAACAGTAACTCTTGTGTATATTCCGCTTATCGGAACCGTTGATCTGGGCATTATTTATCTCCAGCTTATTCTTCCACTGTACGTCCCGGTCGTTGCCAACCTGGTCAATATGCACTCGGGGTTCAATGGTCTGGCGCCCGGCCTTTCACTGATTGTCCTTATCACGTTGATTGCAAAGACAATGGCTGATGGAGAAATCTGGAATATTCTCTTTATTGTATGTCTCACCGGGTCTCTTGCAGCTTACTGGTTCTTTGAGAACTATCCCGCCCGTATCTTCTGGGGAAATATTGGGGCATTATCAGTTGGTGCAGCAATTGGTGCAACGATTGTGGTATATGGCTATATCTTCAGCGGTTTTGTGATGCTCATTCCGCATGTGGCGAATTTTCTGCTGTATGTGTATTGGCGCCTTCGCCCCCGACGGTATCCTGTCGCAAAATTTGGAAAAATTCGTGAAGACGGAACTCTTGAAGTGCCGAATCCCCTGACGCTGAAATGGGTATTGCCATATTATTTCCCGATGAAAGAACGCCAGGCGGTGACGGTGATGTATGCTCTGACAGGGATATTCTGCCTTATTGGTTTTGTCATTCCCGGATAGGCGGGGGAAAAATATAAATCAGAAAAGCCTCTCTCCTGTTATGCTGTGGGGTGGGTTTAATTATTGAATATATTTCAATACCTTTGGGCATAATTCAGGTGATTCAGGGATTTTTTCTCATTCTTTTTATTCCCGGCTATGCCACAACACTCGCCCTCTATCCCGGAAAAAACGAAATATCATTATTTCAAAGAATTGTCCTTTCGGTAATCTTCAGCATGGCTTTGGTAATACTAATCGTTCTATTCATTGATGAGGTGCTTGCCCTCAACACAACACCGGCAAACATTACCGGTGCCATTCTCATCTTCTCCCTGATCGCACTGGCTTTCTGGACGGCGGAACGGATTGTGAATGGGAAGATTTCGAAATATATGTCTGAAAATGGAGGCGACAACAGAAATTTCCTTTCCGTATGTCGTTCCCGCCTTCGAGTCCGGTTAACGTCCGATGATAAGGATGCATGGGTAAAAAAAGTCTGGAACGGGATTAAAAAATGAGAACATCTGATCTAAGAGAACTGATCCCCGAGGACCGTTCGCTGAGTGAGCAACAGCAGCGAAATATCTCCTCTCTTCTGGATCTCTCAGGATCATTTGCCAATGATGCCGGATTTGAATCGGGCAATACCCCTACAGTCCAGGAAGATACGGTCATTCTTGAGTCCGGACATCAACCAAATTTTCTTCCATACTCGGGTGTGTGGAAAAAAGCATTTTTACTCCATCGATTCGGGGAAATGCTAAATGAAGTTGAGGTTCAGGGTATGGGATTCTTTGGATTTCTTGATCAGAATACCACCACAGCCTCATATCTCTACAAAAATCAGGTACCCGCACTGAATAAGAATGGAACGCAAAAAATTGGGTTCAATGTCAATCGTTCTGAAAAATGGCAGAGATTTAACAGAATCGAAAAACCTCCTCTTGAAATATGGGAAGATGAGATGGCACAGCTGGAAAATCTGTATTCTGACTGCCTGCCTGAAAATACTAAGATATCGGAGATTCTCTGGAGCAGTTATGAACGTGCCAAATCATTTTCTGATCTGAATGCGTTCATTTTTTCAAATATTTCAAGAGAGATGCTTGGATGTGACGTATTCTTTTTCAAGTACTCGGATCTTATGCAAAAAAAAATTTTTCCTGAAGAGTGTAAGCACATCCTCGAAAACCTGGACATTTATAATTCACTGTATAATGAAGTAATCAGAAAAGAACACCTTAAATTCCGGCCGATGGTCACCGGTGAAATTCCATTTTGGTATCATTGTAGCTGTGGAGGCAAAATAGCTCTTGTCATGGATTCCTCCGGGGTCTGCAAAGGGACGTGCCCACTATGCAATGAATCCTATGAGCTGGATTTTGATTCCGATTTTCGTCAGTTGGAAGCTTTTTTGGATAATATGAGTTTTTCTGCTGTAAGCAGAAATCTGATATTTTCAGAAGGACTTGGTACGCATGTATTCATCTCAGGGCCGGGTGGGGGACTCCGATATGGTAAAATTTCAGATGCAATTTCCTCAGCTGTCGATTTTAACCGGCCTGTGACGATCTCATGGTCTTCAGCCGATTATTACCTGGGAGAAATCCACACGAAGGCGATTGAAGAACTACGAACTACGTTCTCTCTCAGTAAAGAAGACCTGCTGAAATCAACACTGAATGAGAGAATTTCTGAATGCCAGAGAATACTTGAAGCAAAGGTTCGGGAAATGAAAGCCGAAACTGCCGGAAAAAAGGGTCTTCGATTAAATACCGGAAGATTGACCGGTAAAACTCAGGCAGATATGGTTTCCAGAATATTTTCAACAGTCCCGTCCCTGCTTGATCTCTGCATGAATTTTTCCTGCGAGTACATTGCGGAGAGCTGGAGGGAGGCGTTGAATTGTTCGGTTCCCGAGATGTATGACACGGCATGCATCATGGCACAGGATGTTGTGTATGAAGACAGGGAGAACGCATCTGAATATTCTCCGGATGAAATCCCGGTCTTATACCGGAACCTCTCTGCCATTGGGGGTGAGGAAAAATGACAAAACGGATGCTCATCGTCAGTCCGCATACGGATGACGGAGAACTTGGCTGCGGGGGGACCATTGCCCGTTTCATTCTGGAAGGATATGATGTCCAGTATGTGGCACTGTCCTGTTGTGAAGAATCGGTCCCTGAAGAATATCCGAGGGATATTCTCCGTACGGAAGTGAAGGCTGCAACAAAGATACTGGGGATAGATGATCCGATCCTGCTCGAATTCGAAGTCCGGAAATTCCCCCGGTATCGCCAGGAAATTCTTGATGCACTGATAGCATTACGAAACGAGATTAAACCCGCCACCGTCTGTACGCCGTCCTCCTTCGATACCCACCAGGACCATAAGGTGACCCGTGAAGAGACGCTGCGTGCTTTCAAGCAGTGCACCATCCTCGGATACGAACAGCCGTGGAATAACATCACGTTCAATACCAGTGCATTTGTGTCGCTGGATGAAGAATGCCTTCAGAAAAAGATTGATGCACTGGCGTGCTATGAGACACAGAAGGAGAGGCCGTACTTTAGCAGTGACTTTATCCGGGGGCTTGCCATAACACGGGGCACCCAGATTGAAGAACGGTATGCAGAGGCCTTTGAGGTGATAAAATGGGTCCTGCGATAGATGACCTTCGGCCGAATGTATTCCGGGCATATAACGGAAGCATGCTGTTCAGCGGTTCGCAATCGGGAACACCGTATGTCCGTCATTATTCGAGATCGGGACGGAACAGGGAATGCCACAAAGGGGGAGATGCATGAGAATACTGATCGATATCGGCCACCCGGCCCATGTTCATTTCTTCAAAGGGACGATACGCGACCTCATGCAGGCGGGCAATGACATTCTGATCGTCACCCGGAACAAGGAGATGACCCTCGAACTCCTGGAACGGTTCGGATTTGAATATATCAATATCGGGGATCACCGGACACGCATGGCCGGCAAAGCCCTTGCCCTCCTGCAGTTCGATTACCGGATACTCCGGGTCGCACAGAAATTCAAACCGGATCTCCTCGTCGCACTGGGGTCCCCCTATCTGGCCCATGTCTCGAAGGTGATACGCAGGCCATATATTACCTTCCTCGATACCGAGGACGCGAATCTGCTTCTCCGGCTCACCACGCCATTCTCCGACACCATCTGTACCCCTTCGTGCTTTCTGCGGGATTTTGGACGGCGCCACGTCAGGTTTGACGGGTACAAGGAACTTGCCTACCTCCACCCGGAAGAGTTTTCGCCGGACCCGTCCGTGCTGGATGAACTCGATCTGACCGGGGACGACAGGTTCATTATTGTCCGGTTCATCTCATGGGCGGCATCCCACGACGTCGGGCTGAAAGGAATGAGCGACCCGGTGCATGTCGTACGAACACTGGAAGACTACGGCCGGGTGTTCATCAGTTCCGAACGGCCACCGGCACCAGAATTCGAAGACTATCTCCTCCACATCTCCCCGGAAAAATTTCATTCTCTCCTGGCGTATGCATCACTCTATATCGGGGAGGGGGGGACGATAACGACGGAAGCCGCGCTGCTGGGAACCCCTGCGATTCATATCGAAGCGAATGCCAGAGGAGAGGCGACAGGCAACACCAGCGGGAACTTCCTCGAAATCCGGGATACATATGAATTGATGTACTTCTTCCCCGACCAGGATGCCGCCCTTGAAAAGGCGGTTCACATACTTGAAAACCCTGATTCAAAGAAGGAATGGCAGAATAAACGAGACCGCCTTCTTGCAGACAAAATGAATGTGTCTGCATGGATGACGGAGTTCATCGGGAATTATCCGGAAAGTTACCGAAACTACCTGGATGACAGAGAAGTGCAAAGATGATCTCATTTGCCTGTACGACAGACGATTCGATTTCCCGGTATGGGATTGATCATTTCATCCTTACCAGCGGACTGTTGATTTCGCCGTCCGAAAGCAGGGATTCCGGTGTATGCATTGGATATCAGGCGGAGGGGAGGGGTCAGTTTTCTATCAGCATTGAAAGAAATGCCGCTCTTGAGGAAGATGCCGGAAAAATTGCGATATACAATAAGGAATATACCCTGTTTCAGGTACCGGTTGATACCCATGATAGAGGTCATCGGTGTATTGCAGAATTCAGGTCAGAGAACAGGAAATATCCCTGTATCTCCGGTTCAGGATCAGGGATCTCTATTGGATTTGATATTTTCCGGCTGACAGGGTCCCTCCTGTCCGGTTCCATGGAGGCGGCGGGCCGCGTAACAAATATGGAACAGGATGCTCCCCTTCGTTCACCGCCACTCGTCGATATCTACGAAAATATCCTCTTCAGGGCCATCCTGATGGGATGCGGCGAAATCGGTATGCCCCTCGTACGGAAATCGTACTGGCCCTCCGGGAAGAAATTCGCAGTCTGCCTCACGCATGATGTCGATGAACTGAAAAAGACCTATCAATGGATAACCCGACCCCTGAGATATCTGAGAAAGGGAGATATGCATGGATTCTTCAGCCAGGTAAAGTCCTTTTCCCGGAAGTGCGTCGGGCATGAACCGTACTGGACATTTGAAGAGATTATGCAGAATGAAAAAGACCTGGGTGTCTGTTCGACATACTTTTTCCTGAAGGAATCCGGGGATAAGAGCTTTTCCAGGCCGGAGTCCTGGCATCTCTATGGACGATGCCATTCCCTGCAGACACCGGGTGCCCTCGCCCTCATCCGCAAGCTGGCTGTAGAGGGGCATGAAGTCGGTGTCCACGGGTCGACATTTTCCCCTACCAATCCCGGACTGCTCAGTTCTGAGAAGAGAGAACTGGAGGAATTGCTAGGCACACCGGTCACGGGAATCCGACAGCATCGTCTGAACCTGACAATCCCCGACACCTGGATTTATCAGTCGGAGGCCGGATTTTTATATGATACCTCCCTGGGCTACAAGGCCGCTGACGGCAGCGGATTTCGGGGGGGAACCTGTTTTCCCTTTCATCCGTGGAGTACAACAGGGGCACTCCCGCTTCTCGAGATCCCCCTCTCTCTCATGGATGTCGCTCTCGGGGACGGGCAGGAGGGATGGGACACCTGCAGCGGGATGATTGAACAGGTCAGAGAGAGGGGTGGCGTCCTGACACTGCTCTGGCATCCTGCTGTCTTGAATCCCCTGGAATACCCGGGGACGGGGGCATGGTACTGGAAAATTATTGAGACCTGCAAAGAAGATGGCGCATGGGTGACAAACGGCCGGGAGATTGCTTCGTGGTGGCTGGCACGTGAGGCGGCGGCCCCTGAATATCGGCATGGTGATGACGAATTATTGGTGTCCTGCGACGGCAGCGCTGCCTGTTCATTCGATCTGTATCTCCCGGAACATCACTCTGCAGAACTGGTATCGCACAATGCAACGCTTTGCAGGAAGGAAAAGGAACACTATATCCTGTCTCCCGATACCGGGGATGTACCGGAGACCATGGTGGTGCGATTGCGATGATCGTGAAGGTATGCCGGGTTGATGAAGAGAGGGCCGACGAATGGAACAGAATTATTAATGAATCCCCGCAAGGTACGATATTTCACACATGGAACTGGCTGAACATTGCAGCCAGACACAGCGGATGTACCCTGCACCCACTTATTGGGTATGTTAAGAACGAACCAGTTGGCCTCTTTCCTCTCTTTTCGAGGAGACAGTTCGGCCTGAACTTCGTCTTCTCTCCTCCACCTCACACCGCCCTTCTCTATCTTGGGCCTGCTCTTCTGTCCGATAAGATACCGCTACAAAGCAAGAGAGAGAATATGTATTCCTCTTTTCTGGATAAGGTGAATGAATACATCGACCAGGAACTCCGGGCCCATTACGTGCAGATATTTCTCCCGCCGAACTTCTCGGATCCCCGCTTCTTTACCTGGTCCGGGTATACCGTGAGACCAGAATATAATTATGTGAGTGATTTGATGCCAGGTGCAGAAAAGCTCTTCCAGAGTCTTCCAAAAAAGAAGCGCCAGGATATTACCAGGGCCCGGAAGCGTGGAATCACGGTTAAAATGGGAGGAAAAAGTGAGCTGGATGCAATATATCACCTGATGGTTGAACGATACCGCGAACAGGGCAGATCAGTACTTGTTCCAAAGGAATATTTATTCGATATATTGGACACCTACCCCAAGAATCTGAAGATATTTGTCACGCACTATGAAGGAGAGATTGTTAGCGGCCTGATTGATATTATTGATAAGGATTCCCTGTTAAGCTGGATTGGAAATCCAAAGCCATTGAAATCCATCTCTCCCTCTCCCAATGATCTCCTCCTGTGGGAGGAGATTCAATATTGCTGTGAACAAGGAATATCCTCGTATGTTACGATGGGAGCGGCCGGAAACGAGCGCCTGCATACCTATTATTCTACGAAATTCAATCCTCGGTTGGATGTCAGGTTCTCCGCAAAAAAATCCTCATTCTTTGTGGAATGTCTGGAATCGGCATATGCACATGCCTACAAGCCAGCGATATCCTATGTTAAAAGATCAGGATTTTCCTGAGAATCTGTTTATACCGGCCATCCCCATTAACTCCATGTTCATGTACTCTCGTGAAGGAAGGGAGGGACCCGGAGAATGACGGTCAATTGTGCCGTCGGGTGTTGGGGACCATATCGGTCTTGCAGTTATTCGCTACCTGCTGACAATTCTCAGGGTGAGCTTTTCCGTTTTCATATTTAGTGAAAACGATGAGTGATTCTGTGAAATATTATCAGGATGATTCTTATTTTATCTTTTCATCCGAAGATATTCGGCCGTTTATCTCAATATTCGAATATTATCTGTTAGAAAAGAAGGATCAGGTACTTTTGATTCTCTCCACGGAAATATGTAAGTAGTACCTGGACTCATTGGTGCTTGAAAACATGGGATTTTGCATAGACATTGCCGATGGTGACAATCAAAAAGAGTGGGATGATTACGCCCAATCCTCATCTTTTGGTACAATTTTTCATACATGGCAATGGCTGAAAATTATGGAAAAGCATACCAATAGCACGTTGTATCCCCTTCAGATATTCAAAGGTTCAAAGCATATTGCCAATTACCCGATTTTTTTTAAGAATATAGGGTTTCTGAGAGTTGCCTTATCTCCTCCTTATAACACGGATGTATTATATCTGGGCCCTGTGATGGCTGAATATGAATCCTATAAACAACCTAAAAAGGAAGAGTATCTGATCGGTATTCAGTCTGAGATAGATAGGTTTCTCTTTTCTGACCTAAGATGCAATTATATCAATCTTCGTACAGCACCAGGATTATTGGATTCTCGGCCCCTTCGATGGGCAGGGTACGATGTACAACCCTTATACACCTATCGATTGGATTTGAGCATTGATCTTGGTGATATATGGACACAGCTACACAAGTCGGTTCGAACAAATATCAAATCCGCTCAGGGCAAAGGAATTGTTATCGAAAAGGGTACTAAAACTGACCTTTCCTTTTTTGAGTCCGAATTAAAGAGACGATTCAGTGCACAGGGCAAAAATAGATCTGATCTCTCTGCGTTTTTAGGTGATATTTTTGATGAATACAATGGCCATAATTTAGAAATTGTTGTGGCAAAGTATCACGAAAAAACAGTGAGCGGTGTTATTCATCTTTGCTACAATGGCATAGTATATCAATGGGTGGGAGTTCCCAAACCCAAAATCGCGGGTCTATCACCAAATGAATTGCTGGTCTGGGAAAGCATAATATCAGCTCATGAAAAAGGGGAGAGATTTTATGAATTTATGGATGGCGGCGATAATCCACGATTGAGGAAATTTAAATCAAAATTTAATCCTGAGCTATCCATCTGGTATTCCGCGGAGAAGTATTCCCATCCGATGTACAGGGGCGCAAGGATAGTATCCCGAAAAATCGGATATCATGTTAAAATTTGATGAAGTGTCCGGGTAATACCGGGTTTTAACGTCAGAATTATAGTTCTGATAAAGGAGAGAGGAAGCATTGCGACCTATTAAGGACGTGTACCAACGAATCCGGTTCAGCCTACTTGTGAAAGGATTTCTTCATGTTCTTGCAATGAATGTCCCCAATGACCGCTTACGCAATACTTTCTACCGATGGCGGGGAACAAAAATCGGTACCAATGTAGGGATTGGGCATGGGGTTTTCATCGAGGAATCACGACCATATCTTGTTGAGATTGAGGATGGCGTGAACATCGGCCCACGGGTCATGATTGTGGCCCACGATTCCAGTTATCACTGCATTAACCCCGAAGTTCCGATACTGTTTGGACGTGTAATAATCCGAAAGAAAGGGTACATAGGAGCGAAAGCCGTTATCCTTCCGGGTGTTACGATTGGGGAAGGCGCCATTGTGGCAGCAGGGGCTGTGGTTACAAAGGATGTTGCACCAGGAACTATTGTTGCAGGGGTTCCGGCAAAAGTATTAACAACCGTTGATGAAGCCCTGAATCGGTTTTCTGACCTTGATGCATTGCGTAAGGAAATGGAAGATATAAAATTCGGCGCATACATTCCCGAAGAAGAGGATGACTGATGGAACGGAATCTTTCGTTTTATACCCTTTTTTATGTGTTTTCCCTCGTCCTTATGCGGTTTTGCGGAATCATTACGAAAATTATCCTTGCCCGTGCGCTCACACCCTTTGAATACGGAATCATCATTCTGCTGGTAATTTCCCTGCCAGCCATCTTCCAGCTGGTGACAAATTTTTGTTTGTTTGATATTCTGGGTCATGCGGGCGAAGGACGAAGATATTTTGGTTTTTCCCTCGTCTACGGCATACTTGCAACCGCCGGTGTAGGACTGGTTCTCTTCGCCTTTCCGGTTCAGATCTGTACTTTTCTGAATATACCGGTTGAGATGTGGCCATTCCTGTTTTCCGTCTTAATCGTTGTGTTACTCTCTATGACATTGAGCGTGGATATCATGGGCCTATTGCGGGGCAAGAAAAACCATTCATTTGCCGCGGCAATTTCCACAGCGCCGGGTGTTCTTCGCCTTCTATTCATATTTTTCGCAGTATCAGTTCTGGGAATTTATGATTTTGATGCATTATATGTTATCTTCGCCATCCCACCGTTAATTATCCTTCTTGCGGTTCTCTTCAGGAAGGCAAAGACCATCATCGATTCCATTCACTCAATTCAGATCCCGTCCCGGAAAATCCTGGTTTTTGGTTTTTCGGTATATATTATCGGGATATGGATTACCTTATGCCAGAATCTCAGTAAAATTGTTATCAGCCATGACCTGGGAATTGAATTTCAGGCATTTTTTGATGTTTCGCTCACTCTGGCAGCAGTCATCACGTTTTTTTCCTCGGCATTATACCTGATAGCGGTCCCTGAATCGACAGGTGCCAGTGACAAATCTCTTCTCCTGAATCGCCCAGGGGGACTTGGAGACATTGGGAGGCTTCTTTTTGCTATGACCCTGTTTTGCGTTCTCATTCTCATCTTTTATGCCAAAGAATTGATTGTTTTGCTATTCTCCGCCGATTATGCACAGGCGGGTGATTACATCCTTCTTATCGCCATTGGATACGTGTTTATCTTTATTCAGCAGTTTATCGCCTATGTGAATGTTTCATTTGATGAAAAATCGACGAAACCTTTTGTTTTCATCACGGTGATCAGTTTGCTGGTATTCCCCATTTTCAGCCATATTATGATTGGATATTTTGGATTTCTTGGAGCCTACCTGGCTTTTATTATCATCCTGGTAATTTATTGCCTTGCAACAATGTATGTATCCCAGGATATTGAGCCGCTACGTGTTCTCTTCCATAAGTTCGTGTATCTGTTCATTTCATTTGGTGCAGTATTTCTCCTACTGTATGTGGGCAAAATCTCTCTGGTTCCTGGTATCGTCGTGTCATCACTCCTTTTTAGTGGAATTCTTTTAGTGACCGGGTACATGGATATATCCATTATTAGGGATATTCTCGTCAAAACGAAAAAAGATTGAATTCTTGCATCTATGGAGTATTTGCGCACCATTTCATGATTCCTTTGTAATAATTTTGTTTAGCGTTCAATGCGCAGTGAAATGAGATGTTCGCCCTGAAAATGCAGATAGCGACACATTTTTCAGTCTACCTCCCAGGGCGATGATGAGCCTATGAGGATCATTCCGGTCTGAACTTTTTTCAATAATGTCCAGCATTTGTGTTGGGCACTATTCTCTGGCATTTGGTTATATGCCGGCATGAATATGTAGGCATCAAAGCTCGAAGAGCCGGAGCCCCCTCCGGCAGTACCTGTGCATTTCTGCATAGTCGGGTGGTGTTTCAAGGCATATGAAAATACTACTGGGAATCCTTGGGGTTGGAGTGGCGTTGATTTTGTGTACGCCGGGGATGGCATACACAATAGACGGAGATCTGAGCGACTGGGGCCTGTCCGGACTCAATACAGGCGATTGGTCAGAAACGGAAACATGGATTCCTGACGGCGGGGTCTCGTTTATTGTCGAGGACAATTCAGATCCAGTGGTATCGACGGATTTCCAGGGGGTCCATATGCAGGGCACAGGTGCCTCATGGTACTTCTATAATGAACAGCAGAGAATTCATTCCCTAACCAAAGAACAAGTGAGCGAGCCGTATGGTGGGGAAGAATATGATATGGAGGCGTACTACTTCGACCAGGATTCGGATTTCATCTATCTTGCCATAGTTACTTCGCTGAAACCGGATGGGGTTGGGGATGCCTGTCCTATGGATCTTGCGCTCATCTTTGCCAATTATCCGGCACTTGATGATCAGGAATACGAATATGGGGTAAAAATACGGGAAGATGCTCTCCAGGGAACGATCATCCAGGGTCCGGCATGGGAAAATACCGCCAGTTATTCACCTGCAAAACCCGGAATTATTCAACCGGGGACCGGCGTTCGTGTTGGAAGGGCGGACATCTCCTATAATAATGACTGGCTGAAACGCCAGGATAACGGGTTTGAGAATTTCGTGATAGAAATTGCCATACGAAAATCAGATGTGGGCATGAACGGGAATGTAAAAATTCAGAACATCTATTACAGTGACAGCAGCATGGACGGCGTTATGGTTACCCCGGAATTCCCCGGAATTGCCATCTCCCAGGCGATAGTCGCCGGACTGGCATTCAGTGCGTACCTTGTCCGGGGAAGAATCAGGTGACTGGACAGAACCGCATCAAGGGTGAGAAAAATACCAAATAACCACGTAGAAAGACAGGCAGAAGTGAATTCACAATTCTATGCAATAGATATAAATTCTGTCGGATATGTTAGACATACAATATTCCATCGAAATAATACCGGGGAACCATGGGTAGTAATTCAAACAATGTCATCACTCCACAAAAGGCCGCGAAGACCTGGGTGATTCTCGCAATAGCTATCCTTGCGCTTTTTTTTCTGGCATCATCTCTTACCTATGCAAAGGTTGATGCAATCAGCATCTGGGTACTGACCTGCATCTCAATGATATATTTCTCTAAAAAACCTCAGCAACACCTTGATAGAAGGGGGCAGATCATCGTTATTTCGGCAGGAATCGTGATCGGGATTTTCAGTTTTCTCACTATCCCCCTCGGCCTTGGCAATCCCCCTTACTCAATTGCTGAATTTTCCCTTCTGCTTTCAGGAATCAGTCTGATTGTATTTGGACTGCTTGCATTCCGCACATTGATAGTCCCGTTACTCTTCCCGGTGCTCGCGGTTCTTGGATTTGAGTTTTACGAACTTTTTATTCGCCATGAGGACTACCTGATTGCCCCCCTTATCCCCCCGACAGTCGCCCTGACAACAGGTATCGTCCGCATGATGGGAATCGATGCGGATGTGAATGGGAATATTATCTCATATTTATCCATTTCAGGTGAACCAGTCAGGCTTGCCGTGGTATCAGACTGTACGGGTATCTGGTCGTTGGGGACATTCACGGTTGCAACCATCATTGTGCTCGCAACGTTTCCCGAGGCAATCTCGAAGAAGGGTAGCCTTCTGATACTCATTGGCTATATCGGAACCTATGCATCGAATATCGGAAGGATTACCATCATTTCACTCAGCGGATTCCTGTATGGTCCTGAAGGCGTGATAGAACAGGTGCATATCCATACGGGATGGATTTTATTTACCATCTGGATGGTCGTATTCTGGTATTATTTTTTCACCCGGCATCTGGGAGTTTCATTTTCAGGAAAAAAAGAACATACCGGATAACAGCATTTGGCAGGTTCTGTCGATATTTCCTCTTCGTTTTATTCCCTCCGATACCTTCCGTAAAACCGTCACCATCCGACACAATTCCTGAAATTATCGGCACCGGCCCCTTTCATGTGGTGATGACAGTAGATTCCTTCATTCATGCCCCTCCTCCCCGCATGAAATGTCCCGGGACCCGTTTACATCCCGTACAGGGCTACCCGTGCACCCCCTGCCCCGCTACGATCGTAACCCCACGGTCTCATGGAAGAAACTGAGCAATCCTTCAAAGAAGGGCATCAGAGCAGACCAGCATAAAGGGCAAAATCGGAAAATGGTAAAAATTGAGAATTCGGTCAGGTGCCCCAGTAGGCTTCCCTCACCAGGCCGCGGAACTCCTCCCCGGACCGTTCGCACTCCTCGTAGGCCGCCGCAACACCGGTGAATGCCCCGAGTTTGATGAGCGCTGCCGCCGTCATCGCACGGCAGCAGTCCGAGGGTTCCTCCCGCATGAACGCAATCAGCGGCCCCACCGCCCGGGTGTCCCCAATCTCGGCGAGCGCCCAGATAGCGGGATTTTTAATCGTCTCATTCCCGGCGGCCGCCGCATCGATAAGCGGGTCGACCGAGGGCGTTCCCACACGGGCCAGTGCCATTGCCGAGCGCCAGCGGACATTGTGGTCCGCACCGGTGAGCAGATCCATCAGGGGCCCAATTGCAGGCTCCCCAACGGCTCCCAGGGAATGCATCGCCGCAAATCCACCGTAGATGGCCCCATCCTGCACACGCTGCACGAGCTGGGCAACATCGGTTCCGGGTTGTACCTGTACATCTTCCGGCATCATCTCTCCCTCCTTTTTACATGCGTTGCTGACGCGGTCCATTACAATAGAGATTTACGAAGCAGAAGGGCGCACCGGCTCTGCTACGCATAGTATTATAATGCAGCATTTCAGGGCCCGGCGTACGGCACGGACCCCCCGCAGCCCACGCGGTTTTCTATGGAATTGCAGGCAGGTCGCCGAACCATCCCACCAGCCCGAGCGCCTCACCGGCATCACCTGCAAGAGGGGCGATTGTGCCCCGGACCGTAAATGCCGAGAGGTCTCTTCGGACCGCGGTGACGGCACCCGACCACGGGCCATCCGCTGCACCCCCCGGACGGGCCGCCATACCTCCGCCGGCTATCCAGAACTCCGATGCGTCCCTGCCCGCCACATCGTCCAGGGAATCATACCCCCACATCGCAAGAAACGCCGGGTTCACATATCGAAGGCGGCCGTCTGCATCCGTAACGGCCACGGCGCAGGGGAGTGAAGCAAGTGCCCTGTCCATGATTCTCAGCTCTTCTCCTATTGCCCTGAGGTCCTCGATGTCGTCCAGGAGGATCGGCTGTGCCCGCCGCAGTTCGGTGACGTCCTCGTAGGTGATGTAGTGCGTCTGGTCGCAGAAGAGGATCGTCCGGAAGAGGACGGTTTTTTTCTCCCCGTTTTTGCAGCACACCTCATACATCCGCGGCCGGACCTGATTTTGCCCCGCCCGTTCGAGATCGCTCTTCCAGGTGGCGATCACCTCCTTTCGCACATCGGCATCGGGAAACGCGAGGGCAAACCAATCCCTGCCGGTCGGTATGTCGGCGAGCGTATACCCGAACACCTCGGTGAACTTCCGGTTGAGGAAGGTGTAGCGGTTCTCCGCGTTGATGATGGCGGCAGGGACGGGAAAGAGTTCGACCACTTTCCTGAACCGCTCGTTGCTCCGGCGCAGCCGCTCCTCGGTCATCCGTTTGGAGATGGCAATCGACGCCTGACGGATGAAGGACTCGAGCGCCGGGGTATCCTCGATGGTACCATCCGCCGGCATCAGGACACCAATATCCCCGAGGAGCTGCTCCTTCCAGACGAGGAAGGCCATGTACGCCTTCCCGATATTGCACGTGATGACGATCTGCTCACAGACCTCCTCCGGGATCTGCTGGAAGGCGAACTCATAGAACGAAAAGACGCCTTCGGCGGGGCGGGCCGCCAGGGGAACCTCGCGGATGCCCCTCTGCATATTGCCGGGGTTCTCGAGGAAGGGGGAGAGGAAGACCTCGTCGAGGGGACAGACCAGACCAACCGGGTCCCTGCCCATGAGGGAGGTGAGTGCCTCCCGGAACCCCTCGTCCATCACCGCACGGACGAAGAACGTGTTACTGGCTTCGTCGTACGACTGGACAAAGACCCGTCCTTCGGGAACGAAGTCGACGAGGAGTTCGGCGATGCGCTGGTAGAGATCCACATCATCCAGGAGGTCGACGAACTCCATCGCCGAGCGTGCGAGAAACTCCATGTTCCTGACATAGCGTTTCTTCTCGGTGATGTCCTCCAGGACAATCGTGCGCCCCCGCTCGCCGTCGTCGAAGACCGTGGGGATCACCTGCATCTGGTAGAAGAAGTCCTCACCGTCGCTGTTGTACCGGATATCGGTGATGAACTGTTCCCGCTCCACCCCCTGGATGATCGCGAGCGTTTCCGGCGTGGAGATCACCGGAAGGGAGACGGTGCGGATATTCTCCCCGATAATGCCATCCTTCGTGAGCCCTGCGAGACGGAGGAACCGCTCGTTGATCTGCACGATCGTGCACCGGCTGTCGAGAACGACGATCAGGTTGTTGGTAAAACAGAGAAATGCGGATATCGGAACCCGCTGGGCAAGCGAGTAGACCTTTGCGTTGCCGACCGTACGCATGTCGACGTGGCCTCCCATCCGCAGGACTTCGAGATATTTCGAGACGGAGTTGCGGGTAAGATCCGTATGTTTGGCAATCTCGGTGATGGTCATCCCCCGCGGCCGGAACAGCAGCGTCCGCAGGATGCGGTCGGGAGACCCCTGATCCTCGTCCATACCAAAGAAGCGTCTATTACGACATCCTATAAAATACCAGCATAAGGACTGGAAAATCAACAATAACGCCGCATTTCCCGCTATTTTGTTTGCCCCGCAGGCAAAGACATGGCCGTTGCCGCGGGTATCATCCTTCAGCAGGATTGTGGCATTCAAAGACCGCAAACGGGGTTCATCGGGTCCATGGCTCAAAAAATGAAAGGATGCTTCGGTGCTCAGTACACCCCATCGCCGGTGACGAGCACCCCGCGAACCGGATACGTCCCGTTACCTGCCCCGGTGTGTTCGAACGAGAGGCGCTCATGGTAGCTGTTCGACTGCCAGCCCAGCACCCACCACTGGTTCATCCCGGTAAATTCACAGGAGATGGCAAGCACATTTTCATCGTCGGCATCATACGAGAGGATGAAGGGTACCTCGATATAGGAGCCAGTGGCTCCCTCCGCCAGGTAGTAGCCCTCCTCCGTGACCCCACCGTCATTGGTGAACGAGTCGATCACGGTGTAGGGCATGAAGAGCGGCTCGGTGCCGAGCGGACCCCGGGTGTCGATGGCATGGTCGACACCGGACCGGTACATGTACATCTCCATCGGGAGGAGGAGCGGCGTCTCCTCCGAGTATTGGTTTGAATAGATATGCGTCGGCACCGGAAGCTCGGACTCGTTCTGCCCCGGCATAATCGCAATCGGTTCGATATAATTCTTGTACAGCGGCGTGACGCGGTCCGCCGAGATGTTCATCATCGGGACGCCGCCGACGTCGTCGATGGCAACCGTCACATTCTCCGTGTCGAGATTAATGAAGCTGACCGTCGGGAGATCGATGACCGTCTCGTTTCTCCCGGTCGCGTTGTTGTAACAGGATGGGACAGGGATCAGGAGCACCGCGTTTTCAACGGGCCCCGTGGTGGACATCTTCAGTTCGTATTGATAGACCGAATCATAGCTCTCGGCTTCCATCTTGTTCATGTTATACCCGATGACCACGACAGACGCCATGACGAGAATTGCTATCAGGACAAGTGCCAGGACGAGCACTTTTCCCAGAACCCGCGACCGGTTTCCCATAGTCAGTGAGATTGTCCGGACGATTCGATAACGATGATCCTTCATCATCAGGCCTTCGTGTCCTGTTATCCGGCAGACCCGGTTCCGGAGGGGGATATCGTCCGATCGGATGACCGGGGAGCGGCTGCACCGGAGCAATTCTTATCATCCGGCAGGTCTATTCACGTTCAGATGGCGTATGTCGGTTGAACAAAAAGCAAATCGTCTCATTGACGAGAAAAGCCCCTACCTCAAAATGCATGCCGAAAATCCGGTGAACTGGTATCCGTGGGGCGAGGAAGCGTTTGCCCGCGCAAAAAAAGAAGATATTCCCATATTTCTCTCCATAGGCTACGCCACCTGCCACTGGTGCCACGTGATGGAGAAGGAGTCCTTCAGCGATGCGGAAGTGGCCGCTCTCCTGGACAGCCACTTCGTCGCCGTCAAGGTCGACCGCGAAGAACACCCCGACATCGACGCCCTCTACATGACCTACGCCCAGGCACTCTCCCACAATGCCGGCTGGCCTCTGACCATCATCCTGACCCCGGAGAGAAAACCCTTCTTTGCGACAAGCTACGTCCCAAAATACAGCAAATTCGGGAAAAAAGGGCTTATGGACCTCCTCCCCGAGATTACCCTGTCCTGGAAGAGGAGTAGAGAGACGGTCATGGACTCCTCGGAGCGGCTGCATGATGCCATCGAACAGCTGATGACGGAAGGTGAGAAGGGCACTCTCGATGAAGAGCTGGTCCATGGCGCCTACCGGGCCCTGAAAAGCACCTATGACCCGATGTACGGGGGCTTCGGCCACGCCCTCAAATTCCCGATGCCGCATACGCTCATCTTCCTGCTCCGCTACTGGTACCGGTACGGCGAGGAGGACGCGCTTTTCATGGCGGAAAAGACGCTTGATACGATGTTTTTCGGCGGCATCCATGACCACGTCGGGGGAGGGTTTCACCGTTATTCCACTGACCGGGAATGGCTGGTGCCGCACTTCGAGAAGATGCTCTATGATCAGGCACTCCTCCTTCTCGCCTATTCCGATGCGTGGCAGGCGACGAAACGGCCGCTGTTCCGGGCGGCGTGCGAAGACATTGCCGGCTACCTCCTGAGAGAACTCCTGAGTGAGGAGGGCGGATTCTACTCCGCCGAGGACGCGGACAGCGAAGGCGAGGAGGGCAAATACTATCTCTGGACGGAGGCGGAGTTCAACCATGTGCTCAAAGAGGATACCACCTATGCAAAACGGCTCTTCAATATCCGGCCGGACGGGAACTATCTCGACGATACGACGAAGATGTACACCGGGAAAAACATCCTCTTCCGCACCCATCCCGACATCCTCCGGGCATCAGATACTCATGTATCGGAAGAGAACGTCCGATATATCGCCGCACGCCTCGAGAGTGTCCGCAATAAACGGACACCGCCGCTCGTCGACACCAAAATCCTGACCGACTGGAACGGTCTTGCCATCGCCGCCCTTGCCCGGGCGGGTGCGGTCATGGACCGGTCGGGATGGATCGCCGATGCCGAAACCGCGTACCACTTCGTTTCGACCACCTGCGTCACGCCTGACGGCAGGCTCCTGCACCGGTACTGCGACGATGAAGCGGCCATTCCCGGTATGCTCGAAGACTATGCATTTCTCCTCTGGGGCGTCCTCGAGCTGTATGAGGCGACGTTCCAGGCCAGGTATCTTGAACAGGCCTGCACCCTCGCAGATACCGCTCTTGCCCACTTCACCGGCGAGGGAGGGAGCCTCTACCAGACCGCGGATGACGAGGAGGTCATCATCAGGCAGCGGCACGCCTACGACGGTGCCCTTCCGTCCGGCACCTCGGTCCTTGCCTCCTGCCTCCTCCGCCTCTACCGCATGACCGGAACGCAGGCATACGAGACCGCGGCAACGGAGGCGATGGAATGGTACGCAGGCGGGATGCATACGTCGCCGACAGGCTTTACGCACCTTCTTACGGCACTGCTCTATGCCGTGTCCCCGACGCTTGATGCGGTCATCGTCCCCGGCACCACGAAGGACCCCAAGATCATCCGGGCGCTTGCCGAAGACTATCACCCGGACATGACGAAAATCATGCTCGACCGGGAGGGCATTCTGCAGCGCATCGCACCGCACACCACAGCCATGACGCCGGGCACGGAGACAAAGACAGCGGTGCATCTCTGCAGGGCAGGGACATGCCTCGTCCCGCTCACCTCGGCAGAGGAGCTCAGAGATGCGCTGAAAACAAAGAAATAATAATCAGTCCACCCTGCGCTGCCAGAGGATCTCCCGGCAGGTGCAGTGGTTGCCAAGGTGACAGACGGCGAGGGACGTAAACCGGGCCATCGCGGGAACGGAGACGCCGTCCAGTGCCGTGACATCCCCGTGGCCGAGGGTGATGTGGGGGGAGTACCGGTCGTAGGCCGCATGGTTCGCATAGCCGTTCACGTAGTTGCAGGTGAACGGGGCGATCTCCTCATTCTTCTCCGCGGAGATGTCGCGGGGTGAGCACTGTTCGGCAGGGACGGAGTTTACCTGGGCCATGACGCTCCGGTGAAGGATGAGAAGGGGTTCGCTCTTTTCCAGGTTGATGCCAGAGACGACGTCGCCGCTGTCCGTGGTGACAGCAACGGCACCCTCGAGGCGGAGGTCCAGCGGGAGGGACGAACGGGCCAGGCGTTCGAACCCCGCCGTCAGCAACGGCAGGGACCGGCGCGGGATGGTCCGCATGGCAAGGGAGACATGGGGGAGACAGGCGAACGGGTCGAGCACTATCGACCGGTCGCCATATCGTTCGATGAGCTTCTGGTTGAAGGTCAGTGCCGCAGCCGAAACCTCCGGGGGAGGGAGCAGGACGACATCGATGGCAATCGTTTCAAAAAATCCCATGATCAACTCATATACCGTTTATTCGAGGAATTTTTCAAACCTGTCCTTTTCGGCGCCGCAGATGGGGCATTTCTCCGGCGGTTCGTCCCGGGCGCAGAGGTAACCGCATACCCGGCACCGGAAGACCGGGTACGGGAGGCTGGCAAGAGCCACGGGGGCGGTTGCGGCAGGCGCACCGACTTTCTCTTGTGGGGTGAGGCACTCGGGCGGGACGGGGCCGCGTTTGTCGGGGATCGGCTCCACCTGACGTTTGCCTGCTGCGACCTCTTCGGAGACATACAGGGCACAGTAGCAGGTCCCGTACTCGGCAAGGTCGCCGTCGCGGTAGTCGCATGGGCAGATGATGTCCAGGTTCACCTCCCGCGGCCCCACACACAACCGGCATGGGCAGGACACAAACCCGTAGCGCTCTTCGTTGACCAGGAGCCCGTATACCAGGTCCTTGGCAAAATCCTCGTCCGGGTTCAGGTGGTAGCCGTTCTGTTCCGCGTCCCTCTTGAGAGCAAGATACCTCCGCTCCACATCAAATCTCGTGACCATGGTTACTTCCCTAGTGCAGCCCGGATCTCTTCCAGCCGGTCGCCGACGATCACCGTCTCCTCACTGCCGATGACCAGCGTCGGAAACGACCCGCGGGGATTGTACTTCTTCACGAGGCCATACGCCTCGTCAAACGCCTCCCCGGAGAGCAGGTCGACCTCGATGAAATCATAGGCCACCCCCAGTTCGTTCAGAAACTGCCGGATCCGTTTGCAGTGCCCGCAGGTACTCAGCGCATACAGGGTGATTTTACCTGCATCCTCTCCATCCACATGAATCAGTTCCATTGGCATGCCTCGTTATGGCTTCTTCGGGGTTCAATGATAAAACGATTTCGTGACCGGTGCAGAGGGAGAGAAAAGGGAGAACGCAAAAAAAAGGGAGGAGGTAAAGAGAGGGCGATACAGGGGATTACCGG
>JAENZA010000129.1 GCA_016841485.1 Methanobacteriota archaeon | reverse complement strand
ACCGGATCGGAACCGATGAACCTGAAGAACTGGAACAAGCAATTCTGCAATCAATTAAATGAAATTCTCCACTAACGTACGGTTATCTTTTTCCGTTCTCTCATTTGGTGTATCGCGCTAAGGCGGGATATTGCGTCAAAATCAGGAATGAGTTTTAAGACCTTTGGGTAATCTTCCAGGGGAAATCCCAACTGTTCAAGGGAAACATCGTCTCCGACACTTGATTGCCCCCTATGGCGGCTGTGATATCACCTTTGCCTCAAATCTCTCAGCTGTTTTCCCCGGCTTTTCGAAGCGTGAACCTGAAGGTTGCCCCTTCCTCCGGATGGCACGGCATCCGGTCCTCGATCCAGATAGTACCGCCGTAGCGCGTAACAAGCGTCCGGACGATGAAGAGCCCGAGCCCCTCGCCCCTCCCCTTGGCCATGCCCCGTTCGAACCGGTGGAAGAGGATCTCCTTCATCTCTTCTGGCACACCCGGGCCGGTGTCCTCCACAGAGACCAACACCTCGCCGTCCTGCTCCTCGACATGGATGGAGATCTCGACATCGGGACCGCCGAACTTAACAGCATTGCTGATGAGGTTGTTAAAGACGGTCGGGAGGAGACCGTCAGCCAGCACCTCGACCGGAGGAACCCGGGATCGGATTGTGGCTCCTGGAAACGCGTCGATCTCCTCCCTGATGGCCGCATCGAGGTTCACCGGTAACAGGCGGCCGGGTGCATGCTGGGCCCGGCGGATTGTGGCGACGTTCTGCAAGATCTCGCTGCTTCGCTCGACGCTGTCGTGCAGCTTCTCTGCATAGGTCTTCAGGTTTCCTTCTGCCAGCTCGGTCATGAGGTCCGCGTACATGCTTGAGACGTTGTTCGCATTCCGGACGTCATGGGTCATGATGTCGAGGTACATGTTCGCCTCTTCGCGTGCCGCTTCGACCTCCTGGTTGAGCCGGATGAGGTCGTCAGTGCGGCGCTGGAGTGCTTTCTCGGCCTGCTTGCGCTTGGTGATGTCCTGGCCCTGCGCAATGGTCGCCAGCAGATCGCCCTTTTCGTCGTATATGTTCGCCGAGTTCCAGAGCGCGATGCGCATGTCGCCATCCTTTCGGAGAATGGGTATCTCGATGGACTCCCAATGTTCCGTCTGACTGCGCTGTATCTTGGCCAGCGACTCGTCCCGGGTATCCTCCGAGAACAAGATGTCCAGCTTCCGGCCGACCACCTCTCCGGCAGAATACTCTGTCAGGCGCTCAAAAGCGTTGTTGAACCTCGTGATCGTATGGTCCGAATCCCAGACAATGATGGGGGCGTTCGCATAGTTGATCAGGCTCTCGAGGTAATCGCTGGTACTTCGAAGCGCCTCTTCGACCCGCTTCCGGTCGGTGATATCTGCTGTGGTCGCCAGTACGCGCCAGTCTGAAAACGGGAGCGGGACAGCGCTCACGTTCGTCCAGATGGTAGTGCCGTCCTCTTTCACCACTCCGATCTCAACGTTATGTACTGCCTTTTGCTCTTCGAATGCCCGAACGCTGGGATACCCCGCCATGGGCATCTCTGTCCCGTCCGATCGGAGATAGCGCCTGCCGGTATATGCGCCATGCATGAGGTCTTCCTGCGAGATATCAAGGATGTTTCCCAGCGCAGGGTTCACTTCCCGTATCTTCCGATCGGTATCCAGGACAGAAATCCCGATCGGCAGCGAATCAAAGAGAGTTCGAAGTTTCTCCTTACTCTCTTGCAGGACCTCCTCCACATGCTTGCGCTCTTCGATCTCGATCTGGAGCCGGGTATTTGCATGCTCCAGCTCGGCCGTCCGTTCCCTGACCCGGTCGTCGAGCTCGGCATAGGCCTTCCGCAACGCCTCTTCGGCTCGCTTGCGTTTGGTGATATCTCGATTGCTTCCCCGTCTACCCCGGAACACACCTTCAGCCGAATAAACTGGTTGGCAATAGTGGCTGATCCATCGTATCTCCCCACTCTGGGTAACGATACGGAAGCCTATATTGGCAGGTTCCGTCCCATTGGTATGAAATTCCTCAGTATGCTCTTTCAATACTTTCTGATCTTCTGGATGAGTGATCCTTTGAATCAGCATCGGATCAGCAGTAAAGTCGGCAACAGAGTAACCCGTGATGCGTTCGCATGACGGCGATACATAGACGTAGGAGCCCTCGGGGTCAATCCATTCCTCCCAGTCATACGTAAAATCAGCTACCACCCGGTACTTCGCTTCACTCTCCCGCAAGATTGTCTCAGTCCGTCGAAGATGTGTATTCTCCCGCCGGAGTGCATCATTCTCTTTCCGGATCTCTTCTGTCCGCTCGTGAACAAGCCGTTCTACTTCTGGGGAGATTTCCTGTGCCGCTTCGTCCTGTCTGGTGGGATCGGGGTTCTTCTGTGTGGTTCCTGGGGGTGCAGGCATCCGAATCTGAGACTCCTATTTAAAGCAGTACCAGTGAGTTTCCCACAGGGGGTAATAACAATAGCTCTACCGGTCTGCGCAGCGACGACCCGGGTGACATTAATGAAAAATGCTTACCGGTTAACAAGGGTTTGGTTTTTCTGAGATAACTAGAACCCCGCACATCTTCTCAGGGTACTAGGTATCTCGAAAATGGCCCCCTATGGCGGCTGTGATATCACCTATTTCCCGGTACTCCTGCAACGTCTGCACGCTCGTACGATTCAGGTTACTGCTATTGGGGGGTAAGCGATGCCTACAGACCAACTATGTTCAAAGTTACCCGTCCTATTGGCCAAAAGCTAATTCAATCCGGGGGAAATAACGGTGGTCGATTAATCGATACAAATAATTGTGGGAAGAGATGAAGGAGGGGTTTAAATGGAGAAACCATTATATCGAATCGGTTTCTGGTCGGCGTCTGTAGCATCTGTTGCAGTATTGGGATTCGATATCGCTCAAATTCTGCAGATTATCGGTACGCTTGGGTACCCATGGGATGAGATTCTGATCTATGGATTTTCCCTTTTCATTGCGACGCCATTTATGCTCTCTTTACTCGCACTTCACTACATCACACCGGAAGCGAAGAGATTTTGGAGCCATGCGGCTGTTCTCTTTGCCGTCATGTACGCCGTATATGTCAGTTTCAATTACGTTGTTCAATTGACGGCTGTCATTCCATATGCCGCCCCCGAACCGGTTCTTGTACAGACACCTCACTCTCTTTTCTGGACTGCCGATGCATTGGGATACATAGCATTGGGTTTTGCCACGTTATTTGCAGTCCCGATATTCGCAAAACAGGGACTACAGAAGTGGGTCCGGTGGTTTTTCCTGGCCAATGCCCTGATTACTCCTTTGATTGCCTTCGTATATTTTTATCCGAATTTTTCTACGACATTACTGCTTCTGGGTTCGCCGTGGATTGTGACCACGACAGGCTCGATATTCTTATTGGCGCTCTTTTTTCGGAGCGGAACGGAATTATGAAGCAAGATTTATCGTTAACCATTACGAGGATACATCATGCACCAAGTAGTGTACGATTCAAGGGGTGGCAACACCAAAAAGGTGGCGGACGCGATTGCGGGGGAGCTGGGCGTAACGGCGGAGGATGTTAAGGCCGCTTCCCTCGGACCGGCCGACGGCATCCTGTTCCTCGGCTCGGGCTGCTACGGTAGCAAGCCCGGAAAACATATGGTGAAGTTTATCGAGGCCAACGACTTCCGGGGCAGGCTGGTCGCCTTGTTCGGTACCTCCGGCGGAGGCGCGGGCAACGAAGTAAAGGGCATGGAGGCAGCCGTGAAGGAAAAGGGTGCCGAGGTACTGGGGAGCTATTTCTGTAAAGGTCAAAAGGGCCTGCTCGTCAGCCTAGGCCACCCGAATCCCGCCGACATCAATGCCGCCAGGAAGTTCGCCAGGGAGATG
>JAENZA010000128.1 GCA_016841485.1 Methanobacteriota archaeon | reverse complement strand
CGTCCCGGAATCCTTCTCGACGATGAGGAAGACGAACGGGTGGTCCGCCCGGAACTCCGGCACGGTATCCTCCACGGGTGCGCTCTTTAAGTTCACAACGACCCCGGTCGCCGCCGCGGCCTCGGTGCCCTCTTCGTTGACGTCGACAAACGCCTTATGAACGACCTTGCTGATGAAGAGCATATCTGTGCCGTCCATTCCCGAGAGGTCGGCGTCAGGGGAGAACGCCGTCGGCATCCCCATCGCTGCAAGCGTCGGAGGGAGGCTGTACTCCGCTTCAAGCGTGAACTTCGGGAAGAAGACCCTGACGCGCTCGCGCACCAGCGACTCCCGGAGGTTCGCGACCGTCTCCGCGTCCAGCGCCTCCTCTGCAGCCGTCAGGTTATCTTCCTTCGGAAGCAGGACCAGCATCGAAAGTTCCGCTCCGTCTCCATGCGCATAAGGCATCTCGAGCACCTGGAGGGTGTCTGTCTGTGCATACCCGTAGACGGCATCCTCGTCCGTCCTCTGCATCATCGGCACCTGTAAGGTCTCGTTCGGGGCAACCCGGAACTCTTCCTCCGTTGTCTCGTTTGCGTCGAACTGCTTGACCCAGGTGCCCTTGAAGTAGATCGCGTTCGTGATCACGAGCCGGGTCAGCGGGTTGATCGAACCGGCCGGGAGGAGGTCTCGAATCTTATCTTCGGTCCGCTCCTCCACCCAGCGGTTAATCGCCTGCCGCGACGCCTCAGGGTTGTTGATGAAGTCGAGGTTCGTGGCGTTTGCCGAATACCACCGCCCGGCGGTCTCAATATACTCCGGGAGGAACGGGTACGTCTCCTCCGCCCAGAGGGCGTTTGCCGTGCGGAGGGTGTAGTTGTCGCTCCCGCGCTTGGCGCCGGCGTCGATCCCGGCAAACCCTTCTTGCCGGAGGGTATCGTTCTCCGGGAGGTGCAGCACCGACCGGATCTCGTCGGCGGTCGTGCCGCGGGCGCCTTCGTAGGTGATCGCAAGGGCCGACGAGATGCTGTAGGGCGAGAAGAAGAGGTTCTGGCCCGCATACTGTGGATCGTTCGCGAGGTGCCGGTAGAGGTCGAACGCAAACCGGCTGTTCCCCGCAACCACGCTGCCGTCCGGTGCCGTCCGGTTATCCGGCATCTCCTGCCCGGTGAGAGGGGCGGAATCAGCAGATGTCGTCCCCGGCATGTCGGTGCATCCCGCGGCGATGCTGCCGAGCGCGACGAGTGACGCCAGGACCAGCAGACCGATAACGTCTCTGTTCATAGAGTGCGTTATGGCGTCCCGGGCAGTTATATCCTGCGTTTGCTCCGAAAATTTTCGGAGTCTCGCGTCTCTCCTCTCTCATCGCGCTCCCAACTCTCAGAGCGGCACCCTCTCGGTGTGCCTCCCTTCGAGCGCCGCGCGGTGGTGTTCGGGCGTCCCCATCGGTGCGTGCCCCGGGACCTATCTCTCTTCGGCGTAGGCAAGCGTGAGGTGCAATCGTCATTTCACTCTTTTTTCCGGAAACCGAGACGGATACCGGTCCGAGCGGGAGCAAGCGAGTGAGGACGTCGGAGGTGAAAACCGGTAGAGAAGAAGGGTAAGTCTCCGACGGGAGCCCACGAGCGAGAAAGCTCGCCTGTCAGCAGCCTCCGGGGCAGGTGAGCAGGATTGCGGGTAATCCCGCCGTCTCCTATACCACATTCAGAAGTTTTAGAATAAGCTGAAGGGCAAACGCCCAGAGAATAATCCCGAACCCTATCTTGATGAAACGTGGTTGTATCTTCACGGTAAACCTCGCACCGATGTTAGCCCCAATGACGACTGCAACTGCGGTTACTGCGATGAGTGCCAGGTCCAGGCTGCCGAACGCCGAGTGTCCGATAACCCCGAAGAGCGAGGAGAAGATCACGATGAAGCTGACCGTGCCTGCCGAATTCTTGATAGGGTATCGGCAGATAAAGATCAGGAACGGAACGATAATTGTCCCCCCTCCGACGCCCAGCAATCCGGAAATAATCCCGACAGCGAAGCTGAATACAACGATCGCCGCATACATGCCACGCGAGAACTGGAGCGGGCACTCTTCCCCGGCCGGTGCCTTCTCCCACCAGGTATAGATCATCCGTGCTCCCGCTCCGAGAAGGAAGACGACGAAGATCCAGAGCAGGATCTCAGGATTCACAAAGTTGGTCAACGCCCCGCCGATGAATGCACCGATGCAGACGCCGGGAATAAAGACAACAGCAAGGCGGAGATCGATGAGACTTGCCCGATAGTATACGATCGCGGCGGAGAGTGCAGTGATGAGGTTCAGGACAAGAGATGTGGATATCGATACCAGCGTCGCATACCCGACCAGAACTAAAATGGGGGTATAGAGCGACCCGCCGCCCTGACCGAACATCGAGAAGATGATCGATACGAGGAAGACCGAGACGATCGCGACGAGGAGCGTGGTGTCCATCGTACGCCCGGCCGATTACTGCACTCCTTTGAGAACATTTACCCACGTCTGGGTATACTCCGAACAGGGGATACAGTAGGGCTTGCCATCCACCATCCGAACGTACCGCTCGAAGACGTATTCGCCGCAATTGCTGCATTTCGTCTTTGCGAAGGAGCCTTTCGGGCGGCCGAACGTGAAGTCGGGGAGGTTGGATATGGTGAACATCTCATCTTCCGGTGTGGAAAGAACGAGGGTCACAACCGTATCTGTGACCTCGCGAGGGATCTGTGACGGCTCAATGCCTTTCTTCCGGTACACGAAGAACTCCTGCTTGCCGAGATCGTCCTGGAACCCGGATTTCAGGTACACGCGGACCGCTCCCTTGCCCGGTACGAAGAGAATACAAGCGACCTTACCGTAGTTGAGTCGCTCCATCATGAGCTTGCCGTAGGTGCAGCCGGTCACGGCCTCAAACCCGTCTATCATGCAGGTCTGCGGGTGGCCGACGCCCATCTCCGACAGTCCGAATGCCCCGTGGTCCCCGATGCGCTGCACCCCCAACTCCCGCATGGCGATCTGGCCCATCCGGTACCCTATCGGCATGAAGGGGCAGATATGTCCGTGGTATTCCCACACCCAGTCCGGGATTTTGATGACTTCCTTTGTTTCCACGATAATCACCAGATAACTCCCGGGTATAAGGGCTTGACCATAAAAAAGATTGTTCCAGATTTTCTCTCAATCAAAAGGACTGCTATGAATCCGTTTCTGAACACGTTTCGCCAACCAATCTCCCTGAGCCATCTATCAGTGCATCCACATCCGCCTTCAAGCAAAACCGGATATTTTTTTTATCGAAAGCGGCCACAATGGCTCGAATATACAAATGGGCGACTCTCTGAAGCGAACAGATGAGAGAGGAGTCTCGCCAGCCAGGAACACCCGGAGGTGATCAGCCGGGCCCCCCCGCCCGCCCCCGCTCGATGCCTTCGTGTTCGCCTCGTCGCGTGCTGCTTCGAGTTCCTCGCTCTGCTGGATGAGGTCGTCGGTGCGCCGCATGAGTGCTTCTTCAGCCCGCTTCCGCTCGGTGATATCATGGGCAAAATGCACCAACCGGTTTGCCGTTGTCATAGATCGGTTTTGTGTGTGTCCCTGGTCTCCGTATTTTGCGTCATTGGTCGTTTCCCGAAAAATTCTGCCGAAGGTTTCCGCATCCCCTACTCTGCACCGCCACCGGCAGGCAGGGGAGCTACCAGATCGATATGTATAATCAGGAGTAAGTACCGGCCGGGCATCCACGTGGGTCAGAACGGCAGATCCTGCTGTAACTCCGGGCAGGCGCTTCCCTCCGCCTCTCCCGGAGACGGAGTTGCTACAGAGCGGTCCGGAAAAGATCGAACGTAAAAGAAAGAAGGCCAGGGCCGAGATTCGAACCCGGGTCGAGGGATCCACAGTCCCTTAG
>JAENZA010000127.1 GCA_016841485.1 Methanobacteriota archaeon | reverse complement strand
GAGGGCAAGACCCATCGCAAGGCCGATGCCGTTATCCGCACCGAGCGAGGTCCCCCGGGCCCGGATGACACCGTCCTCTTCATACCAGTCGATCCCCTCATGGGCAAAGTTGTGTTCTTCCCCCGTGGCCTTCACACAGACCATGTCCATATGTGCCTGCAGGACGACCGGCGGGGCGTCCTCGCTGCCGGGCGACCCCGGTTTATCGAGGAAGACGTTGTTCGCCCCGTCCTGCCGGACCGAGCAGCCGTGCTCCTTCCCCCATCGCATCAGGTACGCCGCAAGCGCCTCTTCATTGCCCGAACAATGCGGTATTGCCGCAATCTCCCCGAAGAGCGCAACCACCCGGCGGGTATCCCCGCTGCCTGCCGGCTCCTCCGTCCCTGTGCCGCCTGTCATACTCTCACTTCTGAACAATCATCTGCCTCAAAACAGAAGAGGATATCCATTCCCCGGAGTCCCCCCACCCTTTGGGACATAATCCCGAAAAATAGTTATTCCCGTATCTTCTTCAGCAGCCAGGCCATGTTTCTGCCGAGGTTTTGCATGGTAACGATGCCTTCCTCGTCGCCGTCCACGTCCCCCGGGGCAAGCCCGACACCGATGTTCCAGTAGGTTGACCCCACGGTCACCATCTCCGAGATGCCGAAGAGGTGGTTGATGGTGTCATAGGCATGGATAGCTCCCGCACGCCGGACCGCGACAACGGCGGCGCCCGCCTTTCGCCGGAGAAGACCGTCATTTGCAAGCCCTACATACCCCGCACGGTCGATGAGGGCCTTCGTTTCTGTCGAGACGTCGGCAAAGTAGGTGGGGCTCCCGATGAGGATGCCGTCGGCGGCGAACATCTTTGCCATCCACTCGTTCACCGGGTCGTCATCGAGGATGCAGCGACGATCCCTCGTCTCGAAGCACCGGTTGCAGGCGATGCAGCCGTTCACTCTCGTCCCGCCTATCTGGACGATCTCGGTTTCGATACCCTCCTGTTCGAGCTCGTCACAGGCGGCCCGGAGAAGGTGGTAGGTATTGCCCTTTTTACGGGGGCTCCCGTTGAATGCGACAACCTTCATAGCTGATTCACTCCCCGCAGATATACCGGGCGGGGTATTTATCGGTAACGGGTGGAAAGGCGACAGGGGAGAGAGCAAAAAGAGGGGCACGGGGAATGCTCACCAGCGCGGACACCGAATCCGCTGATCCCGTTCACCGAACAATACCGATCTTCCTGATATCTGCACCGAATCTTCTGGGAGATTCCATATACATTTAAAAACCTGTTTAATGGTTATTCCAGGGATTATATCCCTATAAAACCTTTATAATTGGTCATTATATTTATTAAGCTTCAAAATCAGCGTATTTTTGGATTAATTATCCGAAGAGCCCTTATAACCTCTCAGGTGCATCGGAGTATCAGGAGTCTTCTTTCATGAACCATCAGCTGTATCCCACCTGTACCTGTATCGTTATCCTTCTCCTCATCCTCGGCCTGGCCGCACCTGCCGCCGCAACCGACTGGGGCGTAAACACCACTCACTATTGGGTCCTGCCGGCCGGGCCCTCGTACGCCAGCACCGCCCCCATCCAGGGGGCAATCGACGCCGCGGCCTCCGGTGACACCATCACGGTGGAGTATGGTGTCTACGATGAATCCGTGACCGTGGCGGACAAGGACATCGTGATTACCGGGACACCGTCGGGGGGAGGCCTGCCCGTCCTCTGTGACTCGTCCGGAACGGCATCTGCCCTTATCACCTTCACCAACACGAGCCCGTCCTTCGGCGGATTTATGCTGGAGAACAACGTGAGCACGGACTATGGCATTGCCATCAATGTTGTTGAGAATGTAACCATCCGCGATGTGACGGCCGAGGGGTTTGATATCAGCGCAATCAATATCAGCCAGGCATCAGGAACGCTGCTTCTTGAAGACATCAGTGCCACCGGCAGTAAAACCGGTCCGAACATTGCCATGGACACTCTTTCCGGCAGGGCACTGACGGATACCGGCACCCTGCGATCCGTCACCGCATCCGGGGCGCTGGCGGGGGAGGGGATCACCATCGAAATGGCAACCCTCCCGGTCAGCTTTGAGAATGTGACCACCACCGCCAACGCGCTTACGAATATCCGGATCACGTATGCGGGCAGTCCTGACGGGTATGACACCTTCACGTTTTCCCACCTTACCAGCACCGGCTCGCACAACGGCAACGGCCTTGTCATCACCCTCTGCCGCGGCCCCCTCATAATCAGGGATGCAAACTTCAGCGCCAACAGGGGAACGGGCGTCTCCGTCGAATTCTGCGGCATCGACAATACCTCCATCCCGGCAACGACCACTTTTTCCAATGTGACGGCCTCGGACTCAATCGCAGGATACGGCATCACTGTTCACGAATGCCGGGGTCTCCTTACACTGACCAATGTGACCGCGGAGCGCAATCATGGTGTAAACATCTACCTTGATGAGGTGGGTCGCAGTGGCACGGCCGAAACGATCCTCACCGGCATTACAGCCTCAGAGTCCGCCGCCGGCGGGGGCATCCGGGTGGGTTCCAGTTTGGCGCCGGTCACTCTGGACAATGTCACCGCCACAGGAAACAGCCTCCAGAATATCTGGCTGGGGAGCATCCATGATGAGGCGACCTTCAGGACGGTGACCGCAACGGATTCGGCAGCATCCCGTGGCATCGAGATCGGTTATTGCTCGGGACCGCTCCTCATTTCCGGCACCACGGCCTCGGATAATTACCTGACCGGCATCGACATCTATACAGAAAGTCCGGCTCTCACCCTGCAGGAGGTGACCGCAGAGAGAAACGGCCTCTCACTGCCGGCGGGAACATCCTTTGACGAGAGTGCGGGACTGAGAATTACTGCCGCGGCACCAACAGCCATGACCCTCGGGGATATCAGAACGAACGCCAACCGCGGGGCCGGCATCTTCCTTGAGGGCGAGATTGGTACTATTACCACGCAGAACGTCTCAGCATCGGAAAATCTGATCGGTGCCCTCTTCTCCTGCACGGGAGGTGTCTTTACGAATCTCACCACCTCCGCGAACACCTTTGCCGGCATGATGTTCGACAGGGAAGCCTCCGGTATCATAGTGGCGGGGTGCACCGCGAACGACAACCCGTTCGGCTTCATGCTGGGCGGAAATGTGGCCGGCATGGCGGAGATCACCTATGACGTGGAGCAGTTCATGGATCGAAACAATAACACGTACTATTACGATGCTGTCTATGACATGTCCGGTTGTGAAAATATCACCCTCCGGGACTGCACGGCACAGGACAACACCCTGTGGGATATCTGGGTAGCCCCGGTGGCCAGCATGGCCGACATCACCGTCGAAGACCTCTCCACCCTGCCCGAAACCACGGTGTCCCCCGGCTTCAGCCCCTCCACCTATGGGCTGATGATGAGCGGCAGACCGTCCTCCGCCGTCCCTGCGCTCCCCGCCGGCGCCTCCTCGAACCAGTTCGTCCTGGTCGCCGCAACGGACCCCGGCTTGGAGTATTCCCTGAACACCCCCCTGGTCTTCACGGTGCCGGGACTCTCCGCAGGCAATGACAACTCCCTCTGGACCTCCACCGGCGGGGCGTGGACCTACTGGCCCGGTGGCGGAGTGCGGGACATCCCGAATGCCACCATCTCCCTGAGCGGCCTCGATCTGACATTCGCAGGCACCTACGTCTCTCCCCTCACCGGGGCAGCCGTGCCGACCCCCTCTCCCCGCCCGGAGAGCGACTCCGATAGTTTCGATTACCCGCCGGTGACCCCGACCCCTGTAGCCTACGAAACTCCTGAACTTAAAGCCACTGAAACGCCACGTGAAGATGACGGCGCCGGGGGCGAAGGAACGGATGAAGGAACAGACAGCACCGGGGCCACCCCGGTTCCGACCGC
>JAENZA010000126.1 GCA_016841485.1 Methanobacteriota archaeon | reverse complement strand
CCTCGCCCTCCTTGCAGCCGTCCCGGTCACCGCCTGGTGCACCGGCCGGTGGGTGATGAAGCTTGCCGGGAAAGACGTCCCTGAACAGGGCACCCGCCCGATGTATCTCCCCTTCACGGTCGGGTACATCATCCTCACGATCCTCTTCCTCCTCCCCTGGGGATTTGGCTTTGCCATCCAGTTCATCACCGTCTTCACCGGCCTCGGCGCCATCCTCCAGATGCTCTACGACGAGTATAACCGGCGCAGGGATGCCAAAAAGGCGAAAGAAGAGGGAGAGAGAGACGGGGACAACGGAAAGGGTGGAGAATCAAAGGGAGAAGAATCCGAAGGTGAAGGAACAGAAGGAGAACAAGGATCAAAACCGGCCCCGGATACCGAACTGGAACGTGAGATAGAGGACGCCGCAGAGGAGGAGTAAAGGGCGTGCACCCTTCGCCAGACATGCCCAATACGTTTCCTCTGGAATCCCCCAATTTTGGAATCACCCGAATATCCCATTTTTCTCTGAATCCTGAGATATTGCGGCATATACTTTGCGCAATCCCCTCAAAGGGGCTATCGCAATAGACCCCCTCCCCCGGGGGGGAGGGGGCAGGGGGTGGGGGGAAATTAGGAAGCGGACACTCCTCTGTACAATAAAATAAAAAAAAGAAGAGCTGTAAAAGGCCCGATACCATCCAACTATTGTGAAGTCAAAAAAACCCGCTCTTCCTCACTCCCCGACCACCACACGTTCTTCCACCGCATGATGGTCTGCATACCTGCAGGTGAGCGAGAGCACCGCGGGCATCACGAGGATGGCCCCGACCAGCGAGAATCCCACGGTCAGCACCGTCACCAGCCCGAAGTTGGACATGATGGGGAACTCAGAAAGTATCAGCGCCGAGAACCCGAAGACGGTGGTAAGGCCTGAGATGGTGATTGCCGTTCCGATCTTCTGGATGGCGGTCTGGATGGCCTCGGTGCATCCACAGCCACGTTCCCGTTCCTCGTCATAGCGCTCCATGATGAGGATCGTATACTCGGATGCGATACCGATAGACATCGCCCCCAGGGTCGCCGTCAGGATGTTGTACTGGAGGCCGAGGACATACATGATGACCGTGTTCCAGCCGATGATCATGATGATGGGGATCATAGGCGTGATTGCCGAGAGCCGCCGGTAGACGAGGATCAAAAAGCCCGTGATGAGGACGAACCCGAGGACATTCATCCCTGTCTTGGACTCGGTGATGTCGCTGATCATACCGGTGAACATCACAATCTGGCCGGTAAAGACCGCGGAAACCCCCGCAGGCGGCTCCCTCCATGCAAGATCACTCTCAAGCTTTGAGACGACCCCGTCGGCCTCGGACATACCGATATCGATCATCGAGAACTGAATCACCGCCTCGGTCCCGCCGTTCAGGTAACTGTCCCTGGTGTCTTCGGGGAGGCGGGCAAGGGCCTCTTCAATCGCGGTCTTGTCCGTCGGAAGAGTCCCGCCGTTTGCCGCGGTGAGAAGCGTTGCAATACTCGTTACACCCGTGATCTCGTCGTTATGCGACGCCGCATAGGCCCCGAACCCGTCCATCCACAGCAGAACGTCGGGGGCGAGGACATCGTCCGAGCGGACGATGAGGGGAAGCGTGCTGGTCGAACCGACCACATCCCCGAGCTTGGACATGCTCACTAGGGCGGGCATATCCGGCGGCACCATTGACTCCTCGTCGGTGCTGATGATCACCTCGCTGTCGAGCGGAATGCCGAGGACCGCCACACACCCCAGCAGAAGGAGGATCGGCACCGGGTTCTTCGCAATTTTCCCTCCCAGACTACCGAGCGCCATGTCATAGCGCTCCATCATGCCGGGACCGGATTTCTTTCCCTTCGACCGGACTTCTCTCGTCTCGAGCGGGCGGTACTGCACCAGCGTTCCGAAGGTCGGGATGATCACCAGTGCTGAGAGATAGCAGCACGCAACGCCGATGATGCAGATGACCCCGAAGTCGACGACCATGGGAAACGGTGCGCTCACGAGCGCGAGAAACCCGAGACATGTGGCACCGAGCGCAACCACTACGGCCGGACCCGACTGGGTGACGGTCGTCCTGACCGCATCTGCTATGGACCCTTTTCTCACCTCCTCGTCGAACCGCGTCTGGAACTGGATCGCATAGTCGATGCCGATACCGATCATCACCGGGAAGGCCGCCATCACCACCATCGTCAGTGGCGTACCGGTCCATCCCATCACACCGAAACTGAGAACCACACCCATGACGACGATCGCGACCGGAAGAAACCGGTAGCGGACGTGCCCGAAGAGGAGCCCCATCGCGACGACCATGAGGAGAAGGGCAAGGCCTATCAGCATCCCGGTGGACGTGCCCATCTCCTCCTGCATTTCGGAGGCAAATGCGGGGCTCCCGGAGACGGTGACGGAAATACCAGGCGGCTGAGGGGTGGAATCGATGATGACCTTAATGTTCTGCAGAACGGCAGACTGAACCTCTTCAGAGAGCGCAGGTTCCAGCCCCACCACCACGAGTGTCATCATCCCGCTCTGGCCGTTCGTACTGAGCATGGTCGAATGCTCATCGACGATGGCCTGGATTTCTGCGGCACTGCCGGGGATGGTGCCCCCCGTGTACCCCTTCACCACATCGGCGATGCTGAGAACGGATGTTACATGCTGTTCATTGGAAAGATCCTCGGTGATCGTCCCGAGATACCTGAGCACCTCCGGGCCGTAGAGGTTCTCCCCCTCGATCATCAGGAAGATCATATCACTGCCGTAGGTGTTTTCGTACTGGTAGACGAGCGACCCTTCCGGGGTCGTAATATCGATATACGTCTTGGTGCCCGTCTCCATCGTTACCATGCCGGCACCGTAGAAGGCAAAGACCATGATCACCACGGCGGCCATGGCAACGGTCTTCGGGTGGTTGTTGATGGTATCGGCCAGGACTGCAAATATGGATTTCAAAATATTATCTCCGGTTTGACTGACTGCTCTCTCAGGCAGGCGTGTGTTCTATAGCGGGTGTTGTCCGGTCTGCAGGCACTGGTGGCGCATTCCTAAGACCGCGGAACGCGACCAGCATGCATCATGGCTCTCCCGTACGTGATATCGCAGAGCCGGTGAAGCGGGAGCATTCTGTACATATTGTTGCCGGGAATGGATTATAATACTATTACAACCTCCATAGTTGCAATTTATTATCCCGAGAAGAAGCTCGTGCCAATGAGTAATTTCCGGGATTTCTGCCGATTCCGGCAGGGGGAATCCATAGACAGGGGACGGACGCGCATCCCCCTTACAGAAACGATGCACCGTGATACCCGTGCGTTCTGTTCCCAGAACCCGTGCATACCCGCCCATGCGACCGAATATTCTTCCCGTGGCGGGGCACACTCTATGTCAGAGACCATCATGGAACCCGTCCACGCCCCGCCCGTCCTCTCCAGGAGAAGCCTTGCCGCCATCCTCCTGACGACCTGTCTCTCGTCGTTTGCCACCCCCTACATCTCATCGGGCGTCCAGGTCGCCCTGCCCGTCATCGCAGCGGAGTACGGTGTCAGTGCGACCCTCATCGGGTGGGTGCCGACCGCATTTCTCCTCCCTTATGCCATCTTTCTCCTCCCATTCGGCAAGATCGCGGATACTTGGGGCCGGCGCCGGATCTTTCTGGGCGGCACCGTAACGATGGCCACGGGGATTCTCATCGCCGGCCTTGCCCCGGACTTCTGGTTCATCCTTACAGGGATGGCCGTCGCCGGTTTCGGAAGCGCCATGACGTTTGCGACCTCCGTTCCACTCCTCACCACGAACTACCCCCTCCGGGAGCGGGGGAAGGTGATCGGCATCAACACGGCGGTGGTCTATATCGGCCTCTCCTCGGGACCGTTTTTCGGCGGCATCCTCACCGACGCCTTCGGCTGGCGGGCCCTCTACCTCGTGGCCGTCCCGGTGGCCCTC
>JAENZA010000125.1 GCA_016841485.1 Methanobacteriota archaeon | reverse complement strand
ACTGATACCTTCATATAGGTATCAGTGGATAGCGATACAACCCGGAGACTGTCCTATATTCCTTCAAAAACGTCTTCTTATAGCGGCAAAGGACCATGCTATCGCTTCTTCATATGCGCATAGCACTCTTGCGCCTCATTGAGCGAGAGGGATTCCTCCTCCTCGACCTCTTCCATCGAGAGCGCGAGCCCGCAGTCTTCGAGGAGCTCTTCGATCTTCTCGAAGGTCTCGATGTCGAGAACGACCCCAATCCTTCTATCGTTGTCGGTTACGGTGTACTGCCGTTTGATGTTGATCACCGCTCATCACCCCCTGCCGCTCTCTCGCCTGCACGGGTACCTTGGCAGAGTAAAACGATAACTGTTGAGGTATTCCGCTCCCCGCCGCTCAAAACAGCACCATCGCGACGAACGGAATGGTCAGGACCTAGCCGAGCGTCGATTGCGGCTGTGGAACAGTGCCGATGCCGCTTTGCTGGCCGGACACTCCTATCGGCTAAAATCTGGTTAATCTCAATATCTCACGCCTTTATCGACGTAAACTTGAACGCCGCCCCTTCCTCCGGATGGCCCGGCCCCGGTCATCGACCCGGACCGTTCCGCCGTAGCGCTCGACGAGATACAACCCGAGCCCCTCGCCGACCCCCCGCTTCTTCTGCTCGTAGCGGTGGAAGATCGCCTGCTTCTCTTCATCCGGCACGCCCGGACCGGTATCCTCGACCGGCACCCGGACAGCCCGATATCTACATGAGGCTCTAACTGAAAACAGGTAGAACGAAGCACGGGAGCCGGAAATGGAACTGCAAATCTTGAACGCCATTGTCCTCATCTTCGGAATCTCCCTCATTGTCGGACTGCTCTTTAACCCGCTGCGCATCCCGCCGCTGGTCGGGTTCATCCTGACGGGCATCATCGTCGGGCCGAACGTGCTCGGCATCGTGCAGTCGGTCGAAGAGGTCAATATCCTTGCCGAGATCGGGATCATCCTGCTACTCTTCACCATTGGTCTCGAGTTCTCCTTCGCCCACCTCTGGCAGATGCGGAACACGCTCCTCGTCAGCGGGTCAATCCAGGTCTTCCTGACGTTTCTGGTCTCCTTCTCCATCGCGACGCTCATCGGGCTGCCGTTTGCAGAAGCCGTCCTTCTGGGTTTCCTCTTCGCCCTCTCCAGCACCGCGGTCGTGCTCCGGATCCTCCACCAGCGGGGGGAGATGAGCACCCCGCACGGCAACATCATCCTCGGGGTCCTGATCTTCCAGGACATCATCGCCATCCCGATGATCATGGCCATACCGTTCCTCGCAAGCATCTCCGCACCCGCGGCAGTGCAGGCGTTCAGAATGGAGTCCCTCTCGTCGATACTCGCCACAGACATCCTGATCCTTGTCGTCCTCGTGGTGGCCGCAAAGTGGGGAGTTCCCTGGTTCCTCTACCAGATAGCGAGAACGAGGAACCGCGAACTCTTTCTCCTCTTCATCGTGGTGACGTGTTTCGGCGTCGCCTGGCTCGTCTCGCTCGCCGGGATCTCGCTCGCTCTGGGCGCCCTCCTCGCCGGACTCCTGATCTCCCGGTCGGAGTACAGCCATCAGGCCATCGGCAGCATCGTGCCGTTCCGCGACATCTTCACGAGCTTCTTCTTTGTCTCGGTGGGGATGCTGCTCGACGTGGGGTTCTTACTCGAGCACCTCGGACTGGTGCTTCTCCTGATCGTGGGCGTGATCGTCGCAAAGGGACTGATCGCCGCCGTGGTTCCGGCGGTTCTGGGCTACCCCATCCGCACCATCACCCTCGTCGGGCTCGCCCTTGCCCAGGTGGGAGAATTCTCCTTCATCCTCTCAAGGAGCGGTCTTGATTACGGCATTCTCTCCCCTGAGAGCTACCAGCTCTTCCTGGTGACCGCCCTCATCACGATGGCCATGACGCCTTTCGTCATCGGCGGCGGACCGATGCTCTCCGATCGCCTCCGCCGTGTCGGGTTCCTCAACCGGACTCTGAACGCCCGCTGCCCCGTGGGAGAGCCTCAGCGGGAACCCCTCAGAGAACACGTGATGATCATCGGCTACGGCGTGACGGGGAGGAACCTTGCGCGAGCGGCGAAAGCCGGCGGGATCCCGTATGTCATCATCGAGATCAACCCCGTGACCGTGCGAAAAGAGCGGGCTCTCGGCGAGCCCATCCACTACGGTGACGCCACCACGGAGACGGTCCTGGTACACGCCGATATCGAGTCCGCCCGTATTGCCGTGATCGCGATCAACGATCCCGTCTCGACCCGACAGATCGTGGAGGCCTGCCGCCGCTTAAACCCGTACCTCTACATCATCGTGCGAACCCGCTACCTCATCGAGGTGGTGCCCCTGCAGGATCTCGGGGCCAACGAGGTGGTCCCGGAGGAGTTCGAGACGTCGCTCGAGATCTTCACCCGGGTGCTGAACAAATACCTCATCCCGAAGGACCGGATCGAGGGACTGACGGCTGAGATCCGCTCGGACACCTACCAGATGCTCCGCAACCCACAAGAACACCCTCCGACGCTCACGGATCTGATCTACCGGCTCTCCAACGTGAGCATCGTCACCTACACGATCGATCCTGCCTCCCCGGTCGGGGAAGACGCTCGGTGAGATCAACCTCCGCAAAAGGCACGACGTGCTGGTCCTCACCGTCCTGCGGGGAGAGCGGACGATCACGAATCCAGGCGGGGAGACGGAGATCCTGCCCAACGACATCGTCATCGTCCTGGGCATGCCCGAGCCTGTGGCACGGGCGTCCGTCCTCTTCCAGGCGCCCCCGGGAGGGGAAGGGACTCCGGCATAGGGACGTCTTGGGGTGTATTGCGAAGAGGCGATTCGTCACCTCCAGATCGGATCGTCCCCGAACCGTTCCATCCAGTAATCGGCAGGGCTCAAATGTTACCGGCATAAGTTTGCCCATTGATACAACAATTGCACTACCGGCGTCATGCAGACGCCCTTCACAGCATATTTCCCTCATGAACTACAGAGTTGCTATCTGAATATCCTGCATCCCGGAGAGATACCCATGGGAGATCCGATTAGACTGGGAATCATCATCTGCGACCGGTACCGGACCTGTGCCGGGGGAAAGTGCCTGCGGGCACTGCGCGACCGCGAAGGCGCTTTTGAACGCTACAAAGGAAAAGACGTTGAGCTTGTCGGGTTTGCAACCTGCAACGGCTGTCCCGGCGGGAACATCGAGTACGTCCCGCAGGAGATGAAGAACAACGGTGCCGAGGTCGTGCACCTTGCCACCGGCATGGTTGTCGGGTATCCCCCCTGTCCGCGGATCTCGTACTTTTCCCGGTTCATCAGGGAAAAATACGGCATGGACGTGGTTGTGGGAACTCACCCTATCCCGGAGAAGTACTACACCACGCACACGAATCTCGGCTCGTGGGATTCGGAACTCTGGAAAGACCTGATTGCCCCCACCCTCACCGATGAAAAAACCCGGTTATCTTACGATTAAGCCTCTCTCCGTGGTGCACCGCGGAGCCTCGTTCGAAACGGCACCGGTGGAGACCACGGAAGGGCACGGTATTTTTTCCTGTGCACGCGCAGGCTCTCTTGAGACGCACCGGGTTTTGCGTGGCACGGATCGGTTCGCGGGCCGAATGCGCAAATAAGAGCGGTATTCCTTCAGTATGAACGGTCCGGGAACTGCCATTTGGCGAATGGTATGCATGAGCAGTTATGGTAATGCTCTCTTATCGTCAACTATCCCCGACTTCAGTCGGGGGGCTCCTCGGCCCACGATCCTGAAGATATCTGTCCCGGAACGATGGATTTCATTGTGACAGGAGAGGGAAAGGGTTCGTTAATACTCAGGAGACGGGGGCGGTTGAGATTGTCGGGTTCGTGACCTGTGGCGAATCGCGTACGACTCACGGCGGGCTACCCCGGTAAAAAGAGGCCGAGTCTGGCCCGGCACCGCTTCAGCGTGCCGCTG
>JAENZA010000124.1 GCA_016841485.1 Methanobacteriota archaeon | reverse complement strand
AGCTTCTCCGGGAGTTTCGGTCGACGGCCCACGGGACATGAACCCCGTTTCAGGCGCGTGAGAGCGGCAGGCCGCCTTCCTTCTGTTGCGGACGATCTCTGCCGTCCACTGGCATCCAGCAGTCATACCTCTGCTTCAGCCCTGCCCGGTTCCGTTGCTGCCCGCGGGTCCTGCGTCGCGATGAGCGGCCTGACAATCTCCCGGAGCTCGCTACAGAACGCTTCCCATCCCTCCCGCCGGTTGAGGTCGTGAGAGAGCCGGACGGCCCGGATCATGAGCAAAACGTCCGCGTCCGCCCCCTCCGGGGAGCGCACCGTGAGGACAAAGTCCCGCTTCTGTTCGAGGAGCACCTCAGGATAGAGGAGCATGCACCTCCCGGCGTTGGTCTTCGCTGCATACGCGTACATCTGGTAGAGATCCGCCTGGGAGACGCCCAGCTTCCGATCGCCCGGATCCAGCTGCTTATACTTGGTATCGATGACGCCCTCAATCTGCGGGGCTCCGATGACGATATCCGGCCTCATGTTGAAGAACTCAGTCCCGTTCGTATCCCTGGCGAGCCTGCCCACGACTGCCTGCGATCTGACCGGCACATTTCGACCGAAGAAGTAGGCCGGATCTTCTGCAAGGACCGTGCTGATGAACTCTTCGAACAGCCTCTCCATCGGGATCAGCAGCGAGAAGGATTCGACCTTTGAAGCCTGCAGGGTGAGGGAAGAGTTCGAGAGGAATATCCTGCACATCCGGATATAGGGCTCGAAGATGCGGTTGAGCCGGGAGAACGCAATTTTGTCGATCTCTGCTACGCAAACCGGCGTCAGCGTTACCGGATCGAGGAGATTGACGATCGAGCGGAGCAGCCGGATCGTTGAAAAGTCGGAGACCGTCCTCGACATGAGATAACAGGTATACTTGAGGGTCCGGTTCAGGAGGTTGTCGACCGAGAGCTCGTGGTACCGGCAGGGGATGATATGCATCCGGGCAGGGTTTATGTGGTGCTTAAAGTCGATTCGTCCTCGAATTACCTTGAGTTCATCTGAGTTCCGGATGTACTCTCTCTTCAGTGAGTTCTTTATCGTAGTCAACAGGTTCTTTGCAAAGAGGTGAATGAAGACTTCGAAGAGATCCATCTTCCTGAGATCGAGGCCTGCCGGGTCCACTTCGGTGATGGGAACGTTTCCCGTATGGGAAAGCATTTTGAGGAGGTTTGCGGCAACCGTGGCTCTCTGTTCCTGGTAACTCTCGCGTGCAAAAAACTTGGGAAAGATCTGGATGGTAAAACCGTTGGCTCTTACTACCCCAACGTAATTCAAGGGCTTTATCGAGTTCCTGCCGATCTCAAGGAAGGGTCTTTTGCTGTTCAGGGAGTCCAGCAGCCCGATGGTCCTGTCGGTCAGGAAGAGAATTCCTTCCCTGAACGAATCCGTCTTTGAGCATACGTACGGGTATCTTTGATACTCAAAGAGGGTTGCTACCGATTGGGTCTTACTCATCCGGTTCGGCATGTCCCTGTTCTCGGCTCCCGTTCGCAAGCGCTTCGACCGCCGTGAGGAACTCGTTACCGTACAGCCTCTCACGGATATCGAAACTTCGCTCGTCCGGAGACACTTTGATGAATCTGCTCCCGATCACTTCGTTGAATCTGGCGGGTGCGTCGTAGTAGTATTCCTGAAGGAGGGGAACGATCTCGTGGTACCACGCAAAGTGGAGCATCTCAAGCGCCCCGTCTCGCGATCCGGCATCTCTCACTTTCATCAGGTAACTATGGCCTATCTGGTGGTCCCGGTCATAATTCGCCGTGATTCTCTCGTTGATCGTTTCCAGGGCATCCGCAGCGATATCGACGATCTCTCTTACCTCGCCGTCTTTACCGTCCGGGAGGTTCCTGAGAACAGCGTAGTCGGGCATCATCTCGATGAAACCGAACCTGCGCCGGAGCGCGGCGTCGACGAGCGATATTGATTTATCGGCAGTGTTCATCGTCCCGATGATGTAGAGGTTCGATGGGATTGCGAACTTCTCCTTGGAGTAGGGGAGGGTTATCGCGATCTCATGCTCCTCACCGTAGCGTTTGTCGGCTTCAAGGAGCGTGATCAGTTCTCCAAAGATTCTTGAGATGTCCCCGCGGTTGATCTCGTCGATGACGAGGTAGAAGGGAACATACGGTGCGACGTTCAGCAACTCTTTCTTCTTCGCATCGTCAAGGTGCGGGATGCTCTCGGATTCGTTCCACCGCTCTTCAACCCCCGCCCTTTCCGCGAGCACATTGAATGCGCGGCGGGACAATGTCTTGAAGATGCCGTCCTCCACGCGGTAGGCGAGGGTGCCGTCTTCGGTGGTGAACGGGCGGAGACCTTCGACGAAGTCCTCGTAGCCGAAGGAGGGGTGGAAGGTGACGAACTCTTTATTCGGAACGGTTTCCCGGATTTTCTTCAGTTCGATACCAAGCGACTCGTATGTCAAGCCTTCCGAAAGAGCGATAATCCGTTGTAGTTCGGCCTCGCTCAGCCGCTTCAGGCTGCATGCCATTTGTATCCGCACCAGGATGGACTCTTTCAATCCGGGGTCGTTCTTCATATCCTCAAAGGTAGGGCCGTTGAACTGCAAAACGATCTCAAACTCGATGGAGTCCGCTTCTTTTCGGGTACACCTGACCACCGTCGTGAACCGGCGCAGTTTAGCAGCGTTATATGCTAAGGCCACATCGCCTTCCTGGAGTTCGTCGTAGTACGTCTGCCAGTTTCGCCTTCCTTCCCAACCATATGTGAAACGGGTTCCGGGAGTGAGATCGGGAATCTGGCCGTCTCTCGGCTCGTAAATCGTCAGAGAGAAGATCCGTTGATCGAGAAGCGAGTCTTCATGGACCTCGTAGTCATGGGCATTGAGATGCGAGATGTAGTTGTTTGCGCGGTACGTCTTTCCCGTGCCCGGAGGGCCGTACAGGATGACCTGCTTTTTGTGCGCGAGCAGGTTTGTTATTTCGGCATCATTGTTTGTGTTCGGCATTGGGTTGATCTCATCCAGTTTTAATCCGGGCAGTACCCAGGCAATACCCGCGACCACCCATAGGGGGTATTCGTCCTTCCATACTCTCCTGAATGGTGTGGTCTCTGCAACACTTGCCGCGAAACTTCCTGCCCACAAGATGGCCTGACCATACCCTTCACCACCAGGGTATGGGATGTCATAATCTAACGTTTGAGCAAATTTTTTCCAACGCCCCTGTTTGAAATCAACGAACCTGTCCGGGAAGAGAGCAGTCAGTAGAACGCTGCACAATGCTGCTGCTGCAGACCTGTTCGGTGAACCTTTTTTGTCCTTATATCCAAGGCGTACTGCTTCGTCGATAAACGCATCTATTCGTGCGGCCACTTGAGCGTCGTCCTGCGGAAAGTCTTTGATAAGTGTTTGAATTGTCAGAACTGCGGCTTCCTTTTCTTTGACGAAGCTTCCAAACTGGATGATGTCATATCTGCCTCCCGATGCCCAGCAGTTTGTTACGATCTTTCTGAACTCATCAATATCCAGTTCCTGCCCTGAGAGAACCTGCTTTAGTTGAGGGTAGAACGTTGTTCTGTTCTCGATCTCTTCGGATGCGAATGTATTTCCCAGTATCTCAACAGTTGTATTCTCATGCTTTGCTATCGCCTCAAGCAAATGCGAGAACCGCTTATCAAGATCCCGACCCATAGCAAAACACCTTTCCAGAAGATCGGAGTCACGCGGCATTAATCTTGCCAATTGCCTTTTTAACAACTGTCTCCGTCACTTATCTCCTCAAAGGTGCCTGAACATTCTGGGATTCGTGACGAACAGAAGGGCTTATAGATATGATCGGCCTAATTTACGGTTTTAAGCAACGCCGGACTACGAATGCCGGTGCTACAATTATGAGGCGACAGAACCGCTCACCGATTCCTAATACGTCCTGACCTTCAGCCCCGGAACGCGGGTGAAGTGACTGTCCCGGGTGACGATCTCGCCGT
>JAENZA010000123.1 GCA_016841485.1 Methanobacteriota archaeon | reverse complement strand
TATCCCGCTTACTACAGACCTGCTTCATCGCGTCGATCAAGTAGTTGAAACCCTTCCGTTTGATCAGATTCCCCAAAGTGAAAATAATCTTCGCATCTTTTGGCAGGCCGAGTTGCTCCCTTGCAACAGCCGTACCAACAGGGTGGAAGGCAGGGGAAAACCCGTTGGGAATAGCATAAATGCGTTTGTTGTAGCATTGCAGGATCGGAACGTCCTTCCTGTTGACCCTGATGAGGGCGTCGGCACCAGACCAGGCAGTATTGATGAGAGGGTGATCCATCTCGATCTCCTGGTCAAACCAGTCCCCATTCTCATGGATGGTGGTAATAACCGGTTTTCCATATTTCTCTTTTAGCCTGACACCGATGTAGCCGGATGGCCAGGTAAAGTGAGCATGGATGAGGTCGAAGTCGAGGTGACGCCCTTCGATGGTCCGTTCCACCGCCTGCAGCCGGTTATCGATCAAAATCTTACTCAACCTGAAAATAGAGATATAGGTACACCGGGGATAATAGACTTCTACGTTGTCGTAAGTGTAATCATTACAAAGTCTCTCTCTCTTGAGGAATCCAAAGGTACGGAGTATCGGTGCAATAACAATGACCTTTTTGAAGTGCTGTTTTAACTCGGCAACCTGATACTTGACAAATGCCTCGGCGATAAAAGATTCATCCTCATTGGGGTAGGAGGAAGTGAGAATAAGGAGGGTTTTACCTCTCAGGTTCTCTAGTAAGTTATCATTTGTGTTTCTCATCCCAACCACCTGATACTCAGACCAATCCTTTCCCAATCCCCAGGTACACAATCCCCTCTCCACCCGCGAACAAATTCTTCCCGTCCACGACCACCGGCGAGGACATGAGCCGCTTCACTGTCTCCATAGAGATCCCCCGGAACACGTCATGGTCCACGAGGAAGACCGCACACTCCGCGCCGGTGAGTGCCTCTTCGACGCTCCCTGCCGAGGTGAAGACCCCAGCCTTTGTCGCAAGCGAGGGGACGAACGGGTCATATGCCCGCACGTCGGCCCCGAGGTTTGCGAGCCCCTCGATGATCTTGATCGCGGGCGACTCCCGGGAGTCGTTGATATTCTTCTTGTAGGCGAGGCCCATGACGACGATTTTTGCCCCGTAGAGACGCTTGCCGACCTGCCGCAGACCTCGTTCGGCAAGGTTGATGACGTGCTTCTTCATGAACTCGTTGATCTCGCCGGAGGTCTCGATGAAGCGGGGAATAAAACCATACTTCTTCGCCCGGTAGGACATATAGTAGGGATCAAGGGGGATGCAGTGGCCGCCGATACCCGGACCGGGATAGAAGGGCATGAAGCCGTAGGGCTTGGTTGCCGCGGCATCGATCACCTCCCAAGCGTCGATGCCCATCCGCTCGAAGATGAGAGCCATTTCATTGACGAGAGCGATGTTCACGTTCCTGAAGATGTTCTCGACCATCTTCACGGCCTCGGCTGTACGAGCATCGCGAACCGGGACGACTCGGTCCATGATACTCCCGTAGAGGGCGGCGGCAACATCAGTACACTCAGTGTTGATACCGCCGACGACGGTCGGCACTTTGTCGATGGGGAAATTTTTATTCCCGGGATCCACCCGCTCGGGCGAGTATGCGACGCCGAAATCACTACCGGCGACGAGCCCGGTCTCTTCCAGGATCGGGATCACCACCTCATCGGTCGTTCCGGGGTAGGTGGTACTCTCGAGGATCACGAACTGCCCGGAGTGAAGGACGGTTTTGATGGTTTCGCAGGCGCTCTTGATGTAGCTCAGGTCGGGGGTTTTGTCTTCCGACAGGGGGGTCGGAACACAGATGATGAGGAGATCGCACCGGCGGAGGTCTTCAGGATTTGATGATGGGAAGTAGGTATGCCCGAGGTGCCGGGAGAGTTGCTCATCTGTGACGTCCTGGATGTGAGACTCCCCTGCCCGGAGACGCTCAACAATCTCTGAGCAGACGTCGTACCCGAAGACAGTGAATTTCTTCGCAAAGGCCATCGCGAGCGGTAAGCCAACATATCCTTGGCCGATGATACCGATTTCTGCACTCTGATCTGTGATCCTTGATAGTAGATTCTGCATGATTCCCCGCGTAGTATTAAAGGTTTTCGACTGCTACTAAATCTCTGAGAGGCAACATACACCTTTTTGAAATAGTTTTTCAAATCGATCAACCCGATCCTTGACAAATGGGGAAAATATATAGTCCCATCTGTGGTGGTATCTATCGGCGATTATCAACAAATGACAATCTTCAAACGATCTCAATGAAACCTCTCCTGATAATTAGGATTATTTATCATAATTTCCTTACTCTCAGGATAGTTCTCAATAAACCACGTCATAAATGCTGTGATATCAATCTTATCATCCAAAAACGTCCCTTGCTTTCGTTGCCACTCGCATTTTATATCTGGAGACTGCATTAACTCAATTGCTTTTCGGATAACATCACTCGGTTCAGAGATGATATACATCAGCTGATAATCCCTTTCGAGTTCAACAAGGTAATTCAATTTGGATGCAAGAGGATGGAATACAATTGTTGGGGTCCCAAGAATAGCTGCCTCAGACGTGATGGTACCAGAATCACCAATCAACAGCGACGCATAATGCAGTACGTCAAGAATTATATGTGGGGGTATCTTTAAGGCGTACTGCTCGAGATCTGCAGGCAGAACTACCTCAGAAGAAATAAAGACTCGTGCATACGGCTCTAAGCTCTTCACCAATTCTCTTTTATCCTCTAAAGTAAAACCGCTAATCCCAATATCATGAGACGAGTCAAAGGAACTAAACCTTAAGATGACATATTTCTCGTCCGTCGAGACGCCAAGTAAATTCAGAACCGTTGAATCAGGTTCAAATCGGCTTGGATGCAGATATGCAAGTTCCTTAAAGCCATTAATTCTGATCTGCTTCTTACCTAGATCTCTCGTAAACTTCTTGGGAGTAATAATTGAATCTGTAAATGGAACTGTTAATGCAAAAATCAACGAAGCTGTATCCGTATTTGTAAATGCAATAGAAGGCTTTCCAGTTAACCAACCCACCTGGGCAGCGTAGGGCGATGCTACGCTCACGAATAGATCGGGGTTAAACTGTTTGGAGATCTTTAGGAGTTTACGATCATTTTTAAACATCGTAAACATTTTGTTAACGAGTCCTGGCGTATTTTCTTCCAGCTCCTCATACTTGAAGCCATACGTCTCAAGGAGTTCCTTGACAATACCTTCACGCTCCCGTACGCATATCTTTATGTCATGACCATTTTTTTCTAGATCCCTTATGATATACCTAAAAAAATGAACATGTGCCGGGTGCCCGATGTCAAAGAGAACCTTCATGATACCACCTAATTAGCAAAACTTTGAGAACCTACCTGAAATAACTTATCGCAACAATCCCCACGAACACCAGTTCTATCCCATAGATTAAAAGCACCACGTCCCGCTCATAGACCTTCCGCTTCACCCTCCGAAGCGCCGCAATCGCCAGGTGAGTCATGTGGTAGATCCCGGTGTAGGGCAACTCCAGGCTCCCATCTGCATTGACCCGGCCAAACGCTTCAGCCTTGCACCGCTTCCTGAGCACGAGGCAGAAGTCGATGATATAGGGGATAAAGAGCAGGAGCGCAATCTTCTCAAGGTCGCCGAGGATCGCTACACAGGCAATGAGCGCACCGACGGAGTAGGTGAGGGTGTCCCCCGGGAAAAGCTGCGCAGGGTACCAGTTGAACAGCAGGAAGGCCATGAGCGCGCCGGCCATCCCGAACGCCAGCACGGCAGGTATCGCCTTGTCTGCGAAAAACGCGAAAAATCCCAGCACCGAGAGGATGATGACCCCCATCCCGGCCTCGAGCCCGTTATACCCGGCGAGAATGTTGTAGCCGTTTGAGGCGCACATGATCCCCAGGGGGACGATCAGGAGCGGATAGGCAATCCCCCAGTCAACAGCCCCGAATACGGGGAGCACCATCGC
>JAENZA010000122.1 GCA_016841485.1 Methanobacteriota archaeon | reverse complement strand
GAAGGAAAGACCGTCGTGCTCTTTGCGACCTGCGGCGGGTCCGCGAAGGATACGCTCCCCCACCTCGCAGAAGCCCTCGCGGCAAAGGGCGTCGCGACCGCGGCGATGGTCGTCCTGACCACCGAGGACATGGAGGATGCGGCAAAGATCGACGCCCTGATAGAAGCAGTCAAATCAGCCGGCGGACCGGCGTAAAAAAAGGTCGAATACTTCGCCGCTTTAACATTGGGGGGGGAAAAAGCGGAAGAGACCGGATCAGACCACGGTGAGCGTGCCGAACATCTGGTTCGGATGGGGATCACAGCGGAAGTAGTAGTCACCCGGTGTGCAGGGCGCCGTGAAGGTGTACTGGATGGAACTATCCCCTGTTATGATCTCTCCCCTGAAAAATGCGGTTTTCGCCTGTGAATCCGTATAGAGGGCGAAATTGTGGGGAATGCCCGCGTCCCGGTTCTCGAAGTTTATCACCACCTCGGCGCATGCCGGAACAGCGATCTCGGTTCTGTCGTATGCGATGTTTTGTGCAACCAGGTCGATAGTGACCGTTTCGCTGCCGGTTGAGGTCACGATCGCCGACGGGGTGGGAGTCGGTGTGGAGGGGGCCTCCGTCGAAGTGCAGCCTGCCATGAGTGCAAGGGCAACGGTCAGAACTGCGAGCAGGAGCATGGTATCTCTTCCGTTCATTGGTGCATGATACCGCGGAAGAGGTATAAAATGTTGGGTGGACCGGAATCAGTGATCGTATCGTGGCGGTCATGGCCGTGGCCATGGACCGGCCTTCTCACCAGCCGTTCCTCCCGGTGACAACCAACAAATCATTCGCCGCCAAAGACTCTGTCATGACGTTCCATATCCACCTCCCCGCCACCTGCGCCCTCCTTCGGCCCTGGCGCCCGACCGACGCCCCCTCGCTTGCGAAGCATGCGGACAACCCCCGCATTGCCGAAAACCTGCGGGACGGCTTTCCCTCGCCCTACCACCTGGAGGATGCTCACCGGTTCATTGCGATGGCTGTCGCAGAGCACGGTCCCCCGGTCCCCAACGCCCCATCGTCAGCCCTTGTTCTCGCGATCGATGTGGACGGGATTGCCGTCGGGGGTGTCGGCATCACCCCCCTCCAGGATGTGTACCGCCGGACGGCCGAGATCGGCTACTGGCTCGGTGAACCCTTCTGGGGGAAGGGGATCGCAACGGAGGCGGTTTCGGCCCTCGTCCCGGTCGCCTTCGACCGCTTCGATATCGTCCGGCTTCAGGCGGGCATATTCGTCTCCAACCCGGCATCGATGCGGGTCCTCGAGAAGTGCGGATTCGTCCGGGAGGCCGTCCACAAGAATGCCGTCACGAAGAACGGCGTCGTGATGGACGAGGTGATGTATGCCCGGTTGAGGGAGGAGTAGAAGGAGGGCGGCTCACGACGAGGGACTATCGGCCCGGGGGACCATCCTAACATCTATGATGTATGCACATGCAGTAGACTGTATGCATTCCACTTCGATCCGGATCCGGAAGGAGACCCGCGATCACCTGCAGCGCCTCAAGAAGCATCCCCGTGAATCGTTCGATGATGTCATCTCCCGCCTCATCGATGCGAGCGTCGACGACGAACCTCTCAGCGAGGAGACGCTTGCGACCATCGAGCTGTCGCTGAAGGAATACCGGGACGGCATCTACCATACTCACGAGGAGATCCTCGCGGATCTCGGCGTTGCCGAGGAACCGAAAACGGCGTTCAGGCCAAAAAAATCCCGTGAAGATTCGAAGGATGCCTGATGCGGTACCAGCTCCGTTATTCCTCCGCCGCCCGGCACGCCCTGAGAAAAATCCCGCGGGAGGTTGCCCTGAAATTTGTCGCAGAATTCGGAGACCTGGCCGACGAACAGGACCCGCGACTCTATGTCAAACGGCTCCAGGGTGCAGGGGAGCCCCCCTTCTATTCCCTTCGCATCGGGCAGTACCGGGCTGTGATGTCCATCCTGGACCTGGACGAGCTGATGGTGATTCATGTGATCGAGACCCCGCACCGGAGCAGCGTATACAGGAAATTCTAAGGGGCGTGGTACTGTTCTTTCCCAACGCACTCTCCCTCGCCACCTTCCCGCCGCACCGATCCCTTTTTTCCCTTCGTCCCGCAACCTTCCTGCATGGACCCCCTCCTCGCCCGTATCCGCAGTGACCTCGAAGACCATGCCGACCCCGATATCCGCGCAAGCTCGCAGCGCTTCTTCAAAGAAGAGATCCGCTGCTATGGGATGAAGACCGCCACTGCAAAGGTCATCGCGAAGGCCTGCTGGACGGAGGTGAAGGGCCGCCCGAAAGAGGACGTCTACGCCCTCTGCGAAGAGCTCTTTTCCTCCGGCTACCTGGAGGAGTCCTTCATCGCCTCGTACTTCACGGAGCATCTCGGCACCTTCGAGAAGGGCGACCTCCTCATATTCCGCCGCTGGATTGACACCTATATCACCAACTGGGCCGCCTGCGACACCTTCTGCAACCACACCGTGGGGGACTTCATCGACCGGTATCCCGAGTGCACCCGCGAACTGAAGGCGTGGACGCAGTCGAAGAACCGCTGGATGCGCCGGGCGGCGGCGGTCTCCTTGATCGTCCCCGCCAAGCGCGGCAAATTCCTCGACGAGGCGCTCGCAATCGCCGCCCTCCTCCTCACCGACACGGATGACATGGTGCAGAAGGGCTACGGGTGGCTCCTGAAGGAGGCGAGCCGTGAACACCCGGAAGAGGTCTTCGGATTCATCATGGAGAACAAAAAAGCCATGCCGAGGACGGCGCTCCGGTATGCCATCGAAAAGCTGCCGAAGGATATGAAGGCAGAGGCGATGAAGAAGGACTGGTAGGTTCTGTGTTTCATATCCGGTTATGGCCCGGCCGTCCCTCTCAAATCGTCACGCATTTTTCCTGTATACTATTCCGCTCCTTCCTTCTCAGGCTGGTCTGTCCTCATCCTCAAATTGATCAGCATTCATATATCCATTTTTCACCGCGCCATGCCAGAATTCCAAAACCTCCGGCGGGAACACATCCAGTGTTTCCAGGATATTGAAGGCGAAATCGACAAATCCCAGTGGGTTGGCTGTTATGATCCCACCGTCACGTACACTCGGCGCATGTACATACTGGTCTTCACCCTGATACCCCGGGGCACGCCGTTTCAGCCACTCCTGCCCGCAGCTGGTGTGCCGGACGGTATCGAGAAACCCATGCCTTGCAAGAAAGAGGGTGCCGCCACATATCGCTGCCACCGGGATAGTATTCCGGATGCAGTCCTGGATGACCGGGACCAGCTGAGTTGGATCATCGTGTTCGTATTGCGGTGAACCGGGAAGAATGACCATCGCTGCTCCGGTGAGGTCGACCGTCGCAACGTCAGCATCGGGAAGGATGGTAACCCCCCCTGAAGTGGTAACCGGCTCTTTCGCAAGCCCGAAAGTGATAATATTGTACCCGCATTTTTTGGGGATGTCGGTATTGAGATTTGATATCATCGCTGTGGCAAGTGACGTCTCCCAGTCAGCGAGGCCCGGGCATACATAGAGGTAGACATTTTTGTCCATGATATCCACTGTTTCCGGTAGATACTACGTGGTCGATCCCATAAAAATGGATGGAGACGTGGGGAACCGATGGCCCGGTGACCGCCTTTCCTGAAGATCCCCGGCCTGACAGTGCCGCTACAGACCAAAGGCATATAATTCCGGGGGAAGATTCTCGTCGGGTAATTGGAAAAGAGTATGGTACTCTGAAATATTTCCGTGAAGTGAGCCGTCCGGAGGCACTCTGCCTTTCCCGGATGGTCGTTTCTTTTCCTTTTAATTCTTAAAACTGTGAATCGGTGCGGGAATCCTGCCCCCGCGGTTGATGAAGTCCTCGCAGGAGAAGGTGTTGACCTGCTGTACGGGGGCATGCCCAAGAAGCCCGCCGAACTCCACCGTGTCGCCGACGTCCCTGCCCACCACGGGGATCAGGCGGACGGCGGTCGTCTTCTGGTTGATCATCCCGATGGCCGCCTCGT
>JAENZA010000121.1 GCA_016841485.1 Methanobacteriota archaeon | reverse complement strand
GAGCATGGCGGCAACGGTGCGCTTGAGATCATGCGCGATCTCTTCGTCGGTATAGACGCCGGAGACGTGACCGTATTTCAGGATATATTTTGAGAGCTCTTCCGGAGAATTGGCGTAGATGTGCTTTTCATAGCGGAAGGACACATCAGCCCATACCCGGCGATGGGGGGATATCGTGATGGGGAGGAGCATGGGGCATCACAATTAATCTATCCACCCTTCCTCTACTTTAACCCATCCCGGGGGGTTCTTTTGCTCTGCCTTCTCCTGTGGAAATTCCCGCTTGTTATAGTAGTTCATCAGATAGCGTAGCACTTCAGCATCAGCGCGCAACCATAGACTCTTCTTGATCTTCTGATAGATCCAGGCCTCTTCATCCGTCATCGTCACCCGGAAAGACTTCACGACATTATCTGTCACAAAATGTCACCTGATATGCCATAGAACCACAAGAGATAAATATTTTACTCGCGTGATCTCAATTTGTCTCATTATGAGACAGGAGATGGTATGGCAAAAGGTGTGAAGGTGAATCTCGACGGGAGAGATTCTGCAACTTTTGAGAGGGTTAAGGCGCAAATTGGGGTCAAATCTGATGCCGACGTTTTCAGATTCCTGATGACCTACTATGGCCGTCGGGAGGGCATCATATCCCCTTCAGCGCCGGGTATCGACGTGCAAAATATTGAGCCGAAAGAGGCGAAAGCCGAATGATAAAAACGGTGCATGAACTCTCAGATTTTGAGAGATTAACCGATTTCCAGCAGGATATTTTCTTCTCCTGGAAGGCAGAACCGGCCGGAAGAGATCTTCCTAAGATCCGGTTAACCCGGAACGTCTACGGAATAGGGATAGGGGGAACATCCCTCGTCGTTTATGAGCGTTTGGCGACGGTCTCCATAAACGATGTGCGGGATGCTCCTGATCCTGTGCGCGGTATCGATGAAGAGGCTAAGCGCCGTATCCTCTCCTTTGAGGAGGAGGTTAAGCACCTTGCGGAGTCTCACGGTTGCCGGGCGATAGCCGGAACCCTGGAACCCTCCCCGGTATCCGCCGCATTATCCTCTATGCTTTCAAAGAAACTTGAATCTTTGGAGGCGCGGGTGCTTGTTGTCGAAAACAACTACGGCCGGGCGCTTGCGCTGATTGAGGATCAGGTCACGCGGGTGGCTGACCGGACCACTCTTCAAGAGACTTGCCTGGGTGATCATGAGGAGCGGCTGCATAAGGTCGAGACTCAGGAACTCAACGCTATCGATGAGCGGCTATGCCGGCTGGAGTCGCCGCCGGTCAATGAGGTATTCTCCCGGGGGGTGCCGAAGTGACCCGGATCTTTCTGTGCCTGGAGTGCGGCGGCTTCCCTTGCGTCCGGCGCATACCTGATGATTGCGATCCGCCGAAGGATTGCCCGGACAACGTAGCACCTCATGCGGTGTGGTGTGAGGCGCGGCGCTGCTCGGAGGATGGAACTACGCTGGAGTTCACGGCAACCTCTCCGGGGGTGGAAGAGTGACCTGGGCCGAAAAACTCCGGGCGGAGGCGGCGGCGCTGCGAGAGCGGGCGGATATCCTGGTGAGGATCGCTGAAGTTACTGAGACTGTGCATGCAGCTTGTGATAGCGGCACCTGCCCTAACTGTCGCTGTCAGGACTGTCCCGCGCAGGTAGGGCGTCCGGGCATCTGCTTGTTTGTGCGGCTAAGGGGCGTGGTTGATGGGCATGCCCTAAAGATGCGAGAGGGGGTGCCGAAGTGACCCGGGCCGACGAGCTGTACCGGCGGGCAAACGCTCTCCGGGCGGTTGCGGATCTGGTGGCGACCGTCGAGACGGCAGAACTCCCCTGCAAGCATGGCTAACTACCGTGCGCGGAGTGTCCGGCGAGTACTCCGGATGGGGATTGCTTCATAGCCTCCCTGCAGAGACAGGCGGAGGCGTTCTGCAAGGGCCTCCCTACTGCCGGCCGGCCGGGTCCGGACCGAAAGCGGCGGCCGGCGCCGATCATCGTCGCGGAGGGGAGGAACCCGAAATGAGCAGGTTCTTACCCGTCCCGCCGAAGAGGGGGCCGCCGGGCTACCGGAGCGAAGGCGGCCGGAACCGGACCGACAACCCGACATACCGCCGGGCGCTGAATGACGTGTTCAAGGGCCTTCCTCACCGGATCTCACTCTATGATATCGATCTGGTGCTGGAGGTCGATAGCCAATTCCGGGCTATCTTCGAGTGGAAAGAGTACCAGAAGGATTACAACGCGCTGTATGTGCCGTTCTTTGAGTACGTCGCGCTCAAAAAAGTGGCGAAGGTTATGCAGGTCCCGCCGTACGTCGTCGTCGTGCAGGGCGGGAAGTACCACCTGATCGAGGTGGACCGTTTTGAGGACCCGGGCCGGCGTCCTCGGCGGGACCTGAACGGCCGGCAACAGGCGGTTTTCCAGACTTCTGAGGGGCTGGAGTTCGATTTTGAAGGGTTCAAAGAGCATATGCGTGAGATTGCGACGGGGGCGGTCTGAATGCGGCCTTCCGTCACGGCCTGTAAGCGGGCCGGGTGTCCGGACCTGGGCACTACTCTTCTCAACCCATCCCGGCGGGTCTGCATGGCTACAGCGGGGAAGCGGATTCCCGGCAACCTCGAAGGCTGCCCTACGGGATATCTTGACCGATGGACCCGGGAGCATGAGGGGGCGGTCTGAATGCCGAAACTGACGGTGTATCTTCGTGTCGGAAAGCGGGGGCCGGGGAGTTATACGGTTGTGGCAAATGCCTCTCCGAATCTGAATCCTCTTAAAGCCGGTTATCAAGAGGCGATCCCCACTGTGGCCTTTGGCGTCCGGATAACTCTTCCGGATTCGGTTTTCGAGAAAAAAGCAACGGTGGTTGCAGACATCACCGTGCCGGCGGAGGCGCTGGGAGTTTTGCGGCCGGTAGATGTGCAGGTCGAGGACGTTGTACCGCCGGCGGCTCCAGAAGGCGAAGAGTCCCGGACCGGGGGCGATCTGAATGCCTCTTGATCCGTGCCTGGGATGCCTGGGAGTGAACTGCGAAGAATGCAGTAACAATGTCGAGCGGTCGCCGTGCGAACACTGTACCCGCGTTTCGTGCGAGGGATGCGAGCATGAGGGGGCGGTCTGAGTGGCTGAGATCTTTATGTGCTGCAATTGCGGCCGGAACTATGAGCATGAAGAGGCGAATTGCGGAACCACGATAAAAGCGCGTTTCGAAGATGCCTTCACCGAAACTTCGGGGGATGCGGTCTTGATGCTCTGCCGGAAGTGCTGGGAGCGGATCAAGGGGGTTACAGAGGCAGGGATGACGGCCGGCGACCACTTCCGAAACGGTGCACTGGTTCTCAAGTGCGGGATCTGTGAGGGGCCGATATCCTTTGAGGGCGGCATCTTGCAGGGGGTAGTGATCGACGGCAAGCACTACAATGCCCATACGGGCCGCGGCGGATCTTTTCGTGCTCCGATCTGTCCTGAGTGCTGGATGAGGATCTTGCTGAATGTTGCGTTCGATATGGCCGTTATGATCATGAGGGGGGAAGATGCCTCCTGATTTCTCCCGACTCCTCTCCCGGCCGGAACTCCTGCCGGCAAACGACGCGATCCGGAACGGCATTCTGTTCGAAGCAATTGCCTCTCACCCTCGCTCGCGGTGCCGTACCAGATGCTGGAGGTCTGATTGTGGCGGTCCGGGCTTCGGCAAATGTTTTAACGACGGTATCAGGTTGTGGGGGTTGTGCTGCACCTCCTGCCATCCCTACCGGCGCTTGATGGAGGGAGATGAGGATGCCTCCTGATCTCCCCTCCCTGCCGGCGGCCGGGTCCGGACTGAACGCGGCCGTACTGGAGTACCGCCATATCCACATCTCGGAGGACCCGGACAGTATCGAGATCGGGACGCCTGGGAAGGGCGGCTGCATCAAGATCTATGGAGACTTTCGGGACGTTGACGCCTTCCAGATCAAGATCCGGAACGCATACGCCATCAGGAAATCCGCTGCAGAACTCCTCCTCCCCGGGGGCGGTCAGTGATGCCTGACGAGCGGGATGCTGCCGTCGATATCGATGACATCCGGACTCTCGAGGATGTGATCACCTGGCTGAGGACCGCGGCGGAGGTCTGCACCGACACGGC
>JAENZA010000120.1 GCA_016841485.1 Methanobacteriota archaeon | reverse complement strand
GGGATATTACCCGGAGATCTCTCGACCTCCACCTGATCAGGACCGGGGGCCTGATGCCTGAAGCGACCATGTATGCCAGCATCCTCACCGAGATCCAGCGACAGACCCGGCGGGGAGAACTCCCGAGGTTCGAGAAACTCGGCAAAGGATACGTCGGGCTGACCCGGTGGCACGAGCAGGGGCTTCCCTACCAGATCCAGGTGCATAACCGGGAGGTGCGGGAGCACCTTATGCAGCGAATCAAGACGATGAATCCCGTTGCGTTCGAGGAGCTCGTCGGGGAATTGCTTGCAAAGATCGGGTTTGAGGATGTCACGGTCACCCCGGCGAGCGGCGACAGCGGCATCGATGTACGGAGCACGCTCGTCACCGGCGACGTCATCCGGACTAAGATGGCGGTTCAGGTGAAGCGCTGGAAGAACAACGTCCAGGCGCCGATCGTCCAGCAGGTCCGGGGCTCCCTCGGGGCGCACGAGCAGGGGCTGATCATCACCACGAGCGACTTCTCCACCGGCGCCAGGCAGGAGGCGGAGCAGCCGGACAAAACGCCCATTGCCCTGATGAACGGCAACCAGATGGTGAACCTGCTTATTGAATATGATATCGGGGTGGTACGGACATGCTACGACCTCATTGACCTTCAGGAGGATGAAGAATGACGACCGGGATCACAACCTTCCAAAGTACCAAGGTCTTCCTCAAAGATGTTCTCGGGGAGATCAACGAACGCAAGATCCAGCTCCCCGACTTCCAGCGGGGATGGGTATGGGACGACAACCGGATCAGGAGTCTGCTCTCAAGCGTTTCCCTCTCGTTTCCGATCGGGGCTGTAATGATGCTCGAGACCGGGAATCGCGAATGCCGATTCAAGCCGCGACCGATCGAAGGTCTCTTCGTTGAGCGAGCCGTCGAACCTGACCGGCTGATCCTCGACGGGCAGCAGCGGCTCACCGCCCTTTTCCAGGCGTTGATCAAACCGGGTCCGGTCGTTACAGAGGATACCAAGAAGAAGACGATCCTTCGGCACTACTACTTTGACATCGAAAAATGCCTGGATCCTAATGAAGACCGCGAAGAATGCATCCGGAGCATCCCGGAGGATAAGTGTGTCAAGAACTTCCGGGGTGCAGTCGCCGAGGATTACTCAACGCCTGAAAAGGAATATGCTGCCAGCCTCTTCCCGGTGAAGCAGGTGTATGACAGCCTTTCTTGGAGGATGGGATACGAGGAGTACTGGGACTATGATAAATCAAAGATAAAAACCTACAATCAGTTCTACCTGGAGGTCATCCAGCGGTTTGAGCAGTACCAGCTCCCCGTAATCGAAATGGGGAAGGAGACGCCGAAAGAAGCGGTCTGTCTCGTCTTTGAGAAGGTGAACACCGGTGGGGTATCGTTAACGGTCTTCGAACTCCTGACCGCCACATTTGCAGCCGATAATTTCTCTCTCCGCGACGACTGGCAGAAGATATCCCAACGATTCGCCACAGAAGAGGTTCTGAAAAAGATCCCGAGCGATGACTTTCTCCAGGCAGTTACCCTGCTTACGACGATGAAACGAAACCGGGAGCATGTCAACGGAATAGATCCAGACGGGCGTGCTCCCGCAATCAGCTGCAAGCGCAAAGACATTCTCAAGCTCAAACTCGAGGATTACCTTGAGCACCGTGATGCGGTGGTCGAAGGGTTCCTGAAGGCGGCCAAGTTCCTGCGGATGCAGAAGATCTTTATCAGCCGCGATCTGCCGTACCGGACACAGATCGTCCCGCTGGCCGCCACTCTCGGGGTCCTTGGCGATGTGGCGGATAACGATACGGTGAGGCAGCTCCTCTCGCGGTGGTACTGGTGTGGGGTCTTTGGCGAGTTGTACGGGAGCACAATCGAGACCCGGTTTGCAAAGGATCTCACGGAGCTGATCGCGTGGGTTCGGGGCGGTGACGAACCGACAACGGTGAAGGACGCCTCGTTCTCCGGAGCACGCCTTGAGGAGCTGACGAGCCGCCGGAGTGCGGCGTACAAGGGCATCTTTGCCCTGATGATGCGGGACGGGTGCGAGGACTTCCGCTCCGGCCAGCCGATTGACATCACCAGTTATTACGACGAAAACGTCGATATCCACCATATCTTCCCCCAAAAATGGTGCGAAGAACATGGCAATGAACAGAATCTCGCGAAGTATTGGACTGCGGTGGACAGTATCATCAATAAGGCGCCTCTCTCGGCCCGCACCAACCGGATGATAGGTGGAAATGCGCCGAGCGTATACCTACAGCGGATCGAGAAGAACGAGGGAATCCCGGCGGAGCGCCTAGACCAAATCCTGCGATCGCATGTCATCGACCCGGCGCCGCTCCGGAACGACGATTTCTGGGTATTCTATGACCGGCGTTACAAGGAGATCCTTGACCGGATCGAGGCGGCGATGGGGAAGCAGGTGATCCGTGAGGAGGCAGAGACGGCATGACTGTTGCAATCCACACCGGAATTTGTGGGACATTAAACACCTTTTGTGTCCCACAAACCCGGTTGCGGGACACCGGTGAGGGGCAACGATCGGTAGGGGAGATTTACGAAATACTCTGCCTGGATAGAGCTCCCGATCGGCGAGCCAGAGAATGTTTCTTTTGCTATTGCGTGAGGCTGAACACCATTTTTGGCATGCAACCTGTGAAAGTATAGATGAGTGTTTCACCCCGACCTCATATGACAATCATTACGTTATGTGTAGTTATACGAGGAAGAGGGAAAATATCATGGAGCAGAATGTTGGTGATATAGTTTCAGTATTGCAGGAGCAACATCAACAGATTACAAAACAGTACAACATGTGGGATAAATCCTGGAAAAATGTTAAAATCGAGATACAAAAAGAAGCTCCTGATTACGCAACTCTAAAACATTACTTGAATCAATTAGAAGCATGGGAAGATTCTTTTCCAGAAGGCCATGAGAGCTTTAGTGCACTACAATCCCACGTCGACCAAAAATATCGGAACTATATCAGTAGGTACACTGCCCAAATCCGAAACTGGTGCGAAGCAAACAACCTCTCACTAACCGGAGAGTTCCCGGAGTATACTATTGACGGATTATTGGATATTAAGATTAACCAAAACGAAAATATCGCATATATCAACAAAAAGTCTAAGAAGAATATCTCAATTCACAATATTGGCGATATAATACTGCAAGAGCATAGAGCTCTCTGGAAAAGACCGTACAACGCAGAAGAATTCTTCAAGGTTCTTCGAAAGGCGTACAACACTGTATGCACACAGAAGAAGATACCAGTGGGAGAATATGCTCCGATCCGCGACGTCTTCCGAACGATGGCAAAGACTAAAAAGAAGTATACCCTGCCCAACTTTTCTGCAGACATCAGTCAGCTCTTAGAAAGCGGTTTCTTCGACGATGGCACTCACATTCTTGAATTAAGTCCTATCAGAGACTCTAGAAAAGCTATACTCATCTATAATCGAAGAACAAAGGACAAAGTTTATCGTGGATTAGTAAAATTTACCCCCTCAGGGGTAGGATGCCGAACGATGCCATTGCAGAGCTTGATAAGATTAAAGCGCAGCAGATAATCAACCAATTGAAGAGCGGAACCACACCGCTCGATGCCGCTCACTACATCGACGTCGGTCGAGAGCGATGGTACAGGGGAATGGACTATTTTTTAGATGCAGCTGCAGAGGGAGGCAGCTCGCAAGTCAGATTTATTCGAGGGCGTTACGGAGATGGGAAGACCCATCTCACGTCAATGGCGATGTATTATGCTCTCAAGCGGGGTTTTGCCGTCAGTTATGCGAGCGCTGAGAGCACACCGCTCAACAGGTTTGAAGAATTGTATAGGGCACTTGCCAAGAGCCTGCTATCAGAACGGGTGAATGGCGGGCTGGAATATTTCTTAAAAGACTGGAAAGATCGATCAAAGGACGACATAGGGTCTCTCCTCAGCAGTCTGAAAATACCGGGTAAGGACATCAACTTCAGGCTTGCCATAGAGAGTTTCATAAAAGACGATAATTACCAGCATGAGGATAGAATCCTCCAGTGGTTGTTAGGGAATCCTATCAAGATACCTGAACTCGGCATTAAAACATATCTGACACCCACAAACAGCCGCGACATGATGCGATCCCTCTCGATTCTTGTGAGACTTATGGGATACAGCGGACTCGTTGTTGTACTCGATGAG
>JAENZA010000119.1 GCA_016841485.1 Methanobacteriota archaeon | reverse complement strand
CGCTAGTGGACGACGCCGGAGAGCAGGCGCTGGTGGAACTCCTCATGCCGCGTGCCGACCTCATCACCCCGAATATCGCCGAGGCATGCAGGCTTACCGGAAGAGCCGCCATCGAGACCCGGACGAAGGTGGAGGAGGTCGCCGAGGAACTGCTGGGAACCGGTGCAGGGGCGGTGCTCCTGAAAGGCGGGCACATGAAGGGAAAGAAGGTCGTGGACCTCCTGCTGGACAACGGTGAATTCACGTACTTCGAGGGGAAGCGCTACCCCTATGAGGTGCACGGGTCGGGGTGCTGCCTCTCTGCCGCGCTTACCGCACACCTTGCCCGGGGTGCATCGCTCAAAGAGGCCTGCGGGCAGGCAAAGGTGTTCATCGACGAGGCCATACGGTACGCCGTCCCCTCCCTCTCCGGGCGCCGGTCGGTGAACCCGTCCTTCCGTGATTGCCGGGCGGGAAAGAAATAATCTTCACCAAGTTTCTGAAAATGGAAATTATCACCTACAATTATATAGGTTAAGGAAAAATAATCTCGTATAGGTGGAAAAGGTGGATGAGATCGACAGCGCCATCCTGCGCGAACTTGCCCGGGATGGGAGAATATCGATGGCCGAACTCGGGAAGATTCTCGATGTCGCCCCGTCGACGGTGTTCAAGCGTATTGAGAAACTGAAGCGCTCCAATGTCATCGAAGGGTTCACGATTGCCATCAACCCGGATTATTTTGCCGAGAGCCTGATCTCGTTTCTCACCATCACCGTCGCCCCCCATGACAAGGAGCGGGTGGCGGCGTTTCTTGCCAACCACGACTGCGTGCTCGAAGTCTACGAGACCCTTGAGCCGTCCGACTTCATCGCAAAGGTGGTGGTCCCCTCCATCACCGACATGAAGAACGATGTCCTCGTGCCCCTCTCCTCGTTCGAGGGGGTAAAAGAGATCAAGCCCTTCATCACCGTCAAACGCATCAAGGAACAGAACGGGAGTGTTCGCCTCTATGATTGAATCCCAGTTTATCATCATCCAGCAGATCCTTGCGCTCGTCACCCTCATCCTCGGGGGGGCGCTCATCATATTCATCTATGATGCATACAAGCTCATCCGGCAGCCGAGTCTTCTCTACTTTACGCTCGGGCTGTTTATTCTCGTCATCGGCATCGTCGTCCCGGACATCTCCGTGGTTGCACACGTCTCCCCCGCGATGCTCTACTGGGGCGAGGTGCTCTCACGGATCCTTGCGATCATCGGCATCGGCGTGATGAACTTTGCCGTCCTGCGTGGGTGAAGACAAACGATGAAAGGACAGTTTTCCCGGGACTGGAGCCTCCTGAAGCTCGCACGGAACTGGGAACCCCGTGACATCGGCAGCACCGTGCTGGAACGCCTCTATACGCATGGGTCTCCCGGGATGCAAGAGGCCATCCTCGCACAGGTCGAGGCCGTCGGGGCGGAGGACAGCTGCCGGTACCTCGGGCGGATGCCGGACTTCATGCGGGGACCGGACATTCTCGAGAGCCTCTTTCTCATCACCCATATCGAATGCGAGCGGCGTACGGAAGGAGCGGGGCAGTATCTCATCGTCAGTCCCTCGTGCGGGAGCATGTTCACCTTCCACGACTGCACGCCGGATATCGCCGCCGCCTACCTGAAGGGCTTTATCCGTTCGGTTGTTCCCGGAATTCCCGTGGAAACAGAGGACGGGCTCCTGGTCGTGAATCTTTCCTGATACCTGCCCGGTGCGGCAGGGAATGGAGATCAAACACTTATATATTGCTATTTTGTCCGCTCAAGGGCCATATTCATAGGCGATAGTGCAATCCAAAGCAATATGGGGATTTCGTGCCTCGGGGAAATAATATTTCTATTGCCTATCAATAGTGAAACGTATTACCTCAATTCCTGCCTCAAACACATGATTCTTATGCATTGGAAAAATCATTACATAAGTTTATATAGCGCGAAAGGATATTTCTAGATGTCAAATGTATTGACATGCATTACTGCGTGCGCCCGCCGCGGGCGCAGGCATGTGGATGTGTATGTTAAGAGGTGAATGAAATGAAATTCATGAACGATGAAGAGGCAGTATCACCGGTCATCGGTGTTATCCTCATGGTGGCCATCACGGTCATTCTCGCTGCAGTCATTGCAGTGTTTGTGTTCGGCATGGCTGGGGACGTGCAGACGACCAAGGTGGTTACGGTTACGGCAAAGCAGGTCGGCAACAACCTCACCACGACCTACCAGGGCGGTTCGGATTCCGGAAATCTTCAGTATTTAATTATTACTGTGATTAACTCTGAAAATGACAGTGAGCCTGTTACATATTGGTGGTTTGATGACGCTGGTGTAGCTCAGTACGATGCACCCGATGCCGCTTCTGTATTTGGCACATTTAATGTTGGTGCAACACTGAGCATCGATGACCCACTAATGACTACCGGTCAGGATCAAGTCATCATTGTTGCACACTTTGACGATGGCAGCGAGCAGGTCATTGTTGACAAAATGATCTAATCTTTTTTTCTTTTCATCCATTGTACGATCTGCAATTGCCCTAAGGACATTTGCACCTGATCGCTGATTCAATTTTATAGGCGTCCGATATTTTGCTATTCAATAGAAGAATGCATTTTTGGGTATCATTGATTGCGTCTTCTCCAATTCTGGATAATTTCTCCCTCCGATTCTGAAACATACTGCAAATCGACCTTTCGGCCCAGTAAAATAAAAGTATATAAATGCGTCACTTTGATAGGCATATATATAAATATTGGCGCGAATAATAAGGTATCAGAACATTCTCTGCAAGAATGGTATCAGGAGGAATTACACATGAAGATAACACTCAATGAAGAAGCGACATCCCCGGTGATGGGGAACCTGCTCATGGTGGCGGTCGTCTGTATTCTCGCGGCGACGATCGCGGTTTTTGTACTCAGTATGCCGGAAGAAGTCGAGTCGAAACCGACCCTCGGCATCGCCGTATCCCAGGTGGGCGACCAGATAAAGACAACCTTCATCGGGGGAGCGGATGCAGGAGAGATCCTTGCCATCAATGCGACATCGTATGTCGATGGTGTTGAGAATGGCACCGGGGGGATGAATAATCCGGCGGTTGGCGACTATTTCCTGATCAATGGCGGGACAACCGGCTCCGACCGGGTGATAGTTGTCACCACCTTTGCGGATGGAAAAGAACAGGTCGTCTTTGATGGAACGGTCTGAAATAAATTATTCAATACTTTTATCCAGCAGTTCTATTGCTTCTTTTTCCCGGTCTGATCCGCACTTCACTGCAATATCCCGGTGATACCTTATCTTTTCCAAAATCGCCTCATCCCGGAACATCACATATCTTGTTCCAAGAATCGTCGCATCGATCACCGACGCAAAACCGCGGTTGTGCGGGTGGACTTCACAGGAACAGATCTCTTCTGTGATAGGGTGCAGCTCGAAGATAGTAACCTCCTCCCCTGCATGGATGATGGCACATTTGAAAGCGACCCAAGCCTCGCAATCCTTCAGGCGGTAAAATGTCTTTCCATCATTAGTAATTTCAGTGAACCGTTCCTCCCCGATATCCCCGAACGCCGTCTCCACGAACACGACAGGATCATGCGTCACATTCGCGACCACCCACCCGTGCCGCCGCATGTTCTCCTCGGTATGGGTGCCGCGGTAGACCCGCATGCGGATTTTGCCCTTGCGGCAGAAGATGCCCATCGGGGCGGCATTGGGGCGGAGGGTGATGGTACCGGTATCAGTGTCGCCCTCGTTCTCCCTGTATTCCCCCGCCGTCGTCGCGATGACCTCGTTGATGCCTTCTCTCAGGATTCCCAATTCCATCCCTCGCCTAATGCAACATAGATGGCGGCAATGATAATATCCGCGGTCGAACCGGGGTTGACGCCGTGGGCGTGGCACCACTCGTCGAAATCCTCGATGGTCAGCGTCCCGTCCCGGACCTCCTGCGCCTTACAGGTCGCCTCCGCCGCCACTGCGTCGCCGTGCTTTTTCGCGATAAAGGTGTCGGGCTCCGTGGCGAGGAGTGCGATGAACGCTTCCGGGATGGCGCTGCGGGCGCTCTTTGCGGCAAGGAGCATGTCTGCGGCACGCCTCGTTCTCGGGTACCCCTCCGTCCACTCGCGGCAGACGAGGTCCCGCGGGGCCGAGTAGGCGATGATGTCCGCAAGGGTCATCCCCTCGTCACGGATTTTAGCTATCGATGCGGGGTCGTTCACGTCGAGGTCGTC
>JAENZA010000118.1:1908-4283 GCA_016841485.1 Methanobacteriota archaeon | reverse complement strand
TCATCTGCAAGCACCGCTTCAACGTGTTCAATGATCTGTTGCGCTTCTTCAGTGGTCTCTGTCCCCAGTGACTTCCTCGTCCAGCGGACCAGCGATCCGTTCGGGTGAGTGAGACGGTAGACCGTAGCCCGATAGGTCTCTCTCCGCGCGTCGTCGCTGTACCCGGTTGGCCGCGTGGAGAGCAGTTCATTGTGGAATATGATATCGGGATTCAGGAACCGTTCTATCTTCTCGGCAAATTCAAAGGGGCGCATGAAGAAATCGGTGGAGATGGCGAGGTTGTGTCGCATGAGATCTAGGAACCCCTTCAGGTAATCCTCCCGCCTGCGAGGACTTGTCTGTGAGAGTAGGGGAACAGCTTCCCAGAGGTCATCGGTTTCGGCGAGTTTATCAAGCCCTGTATAGGTGACTTTCAACAGGCCGACATCCTCAAGGTTAGGCTGGTTCTTCTGGCGTGTTGAACCCATCTCAAGGATGGCGTTCATCAGGAGGTATTTCCTGTACACCGGTTCGGCCTGTGAGCCCCTCCGCATTCTGCCCCGCCCGGGATCTTTCTCGTATTCAGGAAGAGCGCCGTCTGCATGATGGGCCGTAAATGCCTCAAAGATGGCGTCACCTGCATCGGTGAGGGGGACGGGATACTCCGCCTGAGCCAGAGCATGATACAGGCCCCTCCTGAAATGGATCCGCTTCTGGATGTTGTTCATGTGAGCGGCCTGCAGAGCGGTGTCCTGCCGGTTGTCGGAGAATGCGATAACTTTCTGCTCTTTCTGGGGGAGGGTGGTGAGCATATTCGAGACCAGGATATCGGTAGCGGTGGACCTTCCCACGGTGCCGAAGGAGAAGAGTTTGTTGAATTCCCTCCGCGTTCTCAGGTCATACGATACGCCGCACCCGTCACTCGGGCAGAACCGGAACGGCATCCCGATGAGGGTGACGCGGATCTTCTCCGGGCACAGGCATTTCTCCCCGTCCTCTCCATCAACAAGTAGTTTGTTGCAGTCGGGACAGTAGGTGCCGGTCCGCGGAGCGGCGATGTTACGGTACTTCTCCTTGACGGCTCCGGAATCGGTACACCACCATTCCGGCGGCGATGCCTTTCCGTCGAGAAACTCTCCCAGGTAGAGGTACAGGGCCTCCCCTCCCTGCGCGGGGGCATCGAGATCACGCGGCCTGACCGTTCCGTCGGCCAGGAGCTCGACACTGTAATACTCCTGACCGCATGCACGGCAGAATACCATGGGGAAGGTGATCCGTGTCCGTCCTCTCTCTGCACAGATTGGGCAGGTGACTTCGCCGGCATCGTGAAGGTGGGGGCCGTCGCGGGAGAGGCAGCTCTTGATCTCCCTCCCCTGCGAGAAGTACATGTGCATCTTGGGGATGAACCGTTTCTGGAGGGTATCTCCAACAGGCACCTCGCTGAGCATGCCTGCAATGAACGCAGCCTCTATCTCGCGCGCCGCCTCTTCATACGTGGCGTCCTGCCTGACGGTCGCACGGTATGTGCGGATCAGATCCGGGATGCTCTTTGGCTCTTCGGCAAGTTGGTCCTCGATGAACTGGATGGTCTTCTGCGACCCGAGGGTTTCCCCGAGGTAGGCAGCAGAGGGATCCTGGACCCCGACCGGCTCCCCGGTGAGATGTTCGGTGAGTTCCTTAAGGTATTCCCTGCCGGGATCCCTCACCCGGAGCAGATCGCCGTTGACGAGAACTCTATCAGGGAGTTTACTCCCCGTGCCGCGGGGTGGAAGGATGAATGTCTCTCCAATGACCGATGTGCTGTCAAAGGGTTCACCAAAGAGTTTTGCAGCGAACCTTGCGATGGCTTCTCCCGCCCCTTCACCCTCTCCCTCCCTCACGGTCGCACTGGTCCCGATGCACCGGAGCGTCCCGGTGGTCCCTGTGTGCTGTTTCAGCCTCCGGATGAGGTATGCGGTGTCGGCCCCCTTCTTCCCGGTATAGGTATGGATCTCGTCGAGGACACGATATTTGAGGATGCCAAGGTTCTCCGGCGGGAAGAGGATCTTGTCCTCGAACCGGGTGAGGATGTACTCGAGCATTACGTAGTTGGTGATCAGGATGTCCGGGGGAGCCCGCTGTATCTCCTCCCGTGAGATGAGCTCGCTGTCGTAGGGGGCCTTTCGCGCGGTCCGCTCCCGGTATGTGGTGAGCGCCTCAATGTAGGTGTGCGGAGTATCGCCGGTGTAGATGGCGATCTTCAGACCCGAGCCATCGAGACGGGCCGCGAGGTCGTCATACTGGGAGTTTGCGAGCGCATTCATCGGGTAGACGAGGATTGCCTTGATGCCCCGGAGGCTCTGGTCCTGCATCTCAAGGCACGTGGAGACGACGGGTATTGCAAAGCAGAAGGACTT
>JAENZA010000118.1:0-1808 GCA_016841485.1 Methanobacteriota archaeon | reverse complement strand
GGTCCTGCATCTCAAGGCACGTGGAGACGACGGGTATTGCAAAGCAGAAGGACTTCCCGGAGCCGGTTCCGGATGTGACGACGGTGTTTTTCCCTGACAATATCGATCGTATTGCATCGCTCTGGTGCCGGTAGAGGCGGACCGGAGAGGATGACCGGTCTTCCGGGTTCCTGGTGAAGTACTGCGAGGTTTCTGGATGGAGGATACCCTCTCCGATGAGGTTCTCAAAGGAGTCTCCATCGGCGTACCGGCGGGCAAGCTCGATGTACGGGCCTTTGTAGAGGAGGGTTCCCTCCTCGATCTTTCTGTCGATCCATTCTTTGATGACAGGGTTCTTGAATTTCTGGAAAGAACTGACGAAGGTTCGATATGCGCCGGCAACTCTATCGAGGGCTGTTACCGGGTCAAAACTGGTATTTGTCATGGGACGTAATGTATCATCTCTGTTGCAGACAATAAGTATTATGAAAAGTGGTTATGGATTATGCTTGAAGAGCCTTCCAGAGAAAAAGAGTTATTTTTTTGAGTTCTTTGCGGCAGAGGACATTGCTCGGGACTTGAATCCCTGGTTGGTGCCGCTTCGGTCGGCAGATGCCTGGATTCGGCTTGCTGCACCGGGTGTCATTGATCCTTTCTTACCCACATCTCTCACCTCCATCATATGAGTTCGATGAGAACCTCTTGAGAGTGTCCGGGAACTGTTTCCCTACTCTGCAACTATTCTGCTCCCCGTGCAATATCCCGATCCTCGGCCTGTAGCACCTTCCAAGCAAACTCGCCATGCAGGGTCAGTCGGTATTGTTTTGCCTTTCTGCTATTTTGGCAGAACGACTCCTCAATGAGGCTCCACTCAATGAGTTGCTGCAGGATCTTTGTAATCGTCCCGCGGTTGGGGCGACGGGTCATCTTGCGATCGCCTGAAAGCCGCGACGGCTGATATCGTTTCTCCAGTTCTCTGCCGAACTCCTGCCGGGAAGTCCAGTTACCTGTGTCCCTGTGCGAAAGGATTGATAGGGCAGTAATGTAATTTGGGTTCCTTCTGACATCATCGAGGTGCATTCTGGGTATGAGAACCTGTTCAATACGGTCGTCTGATGGCGTAAGGTAGATCTGGGCATCGAGCCAGAGGGCCATGATGAAGAGGGAGAGGGAGAGCATCTTTGTCCCTCCGCTCAGGTTGAATGAGTAGCGCGCCTCAGGGTACTGGCGGGAGGTGGCGAGGATGGCGTCACGGATGGAGTGGATCGTTGTATCGGGTGTCCGAATTACGGCAAACGAGATCGCCATCGGCTCGCAGATTGTTCGCACGCTGTCGATGGCCTGGCGGATCTGCGGTTTTACTGACCTCAGGTGTTCAGGGTCATCCGGCAGGTCATGATAGACCCCCTCTTCTACCACGATGAATGTATGAGTGATGCTCTCGAGGCTTTTTATGCAGATCGGGAAGGTCTGGTTGACACGCTCTCCTGCACTCATGAAGAGAAGGTGCGGATTGCACATATGGAGAAGAATATACTTGGGTTGTTTAATTTGTTTCCTATTTAAAAAACAATTTCAAAGAAGGGTGATAGTTTTCCCATTTAGAATCGTAATACATGCCTGCGCACTCCGCTATCCGGTCCGTCAACTGGCATCTGATCTCCGCCTGCAACTACTCCTGCCGCTTCTGTTTTGCCCAAAACCTTGGCGAGCAACCGGTATCCTTCTCCGAAGGTCTGGCGATCCTTTCATGCCTTGCAGACGCGGGAATGGAAAAGATCAACTTTGCGGGCGGTGAACCCCTGCTGCATCCGCGCCTCTTTGATTAC
>JAENZA010000117.1 GCA_016841485.1 Methanobacteriota archaeon | reverse complement strand
GGAATGCCTCGTTTGCGGTCTCCTCGCCCCGGTCGATGCGGCGGATGGCATCGACGTCGAGAGCCCCGTGGGTGGTGCCCGGCGCAAAGACGCAGGCATCGAAGGCGCCGACGACGACCCCGCCCTGCACGAGGAGGGAGACGGTGTTGGAACTGACATCCGCGACGACGAAGGTGTCGCCCAGCGACTGCTGCACTTCATAGGCGATGCCAAGTTTTTCCGGGCTGGTCTGGTGGGAATAGGCCTTGAAGCGCGGGTCGGTCGGGGACCCGCGGTGGATGCCGGGGATGACGACGGCGGGGATGCCGCTCTCCTTTACCATATCATAGACCCGTGTGCCGCCGCCGATGTGTTCGCCGGCGCCTTCGCGGGTGATGATCCCGCGGTTGCGTACCTTGGTAATATTGGTGATCACACTGATGGCATCTCCCATTGAGTAGCAGACGGCGATGCCGTCAAATGCGCCGTTCCGGGAGAGCGGGGCAAGGTCTTCCATCGTAAAGGCGGTCGCATCTCTGCGCGGGATCTTCATCTCGCCGGATGGTGTCGCAAACCGCATCGCGGTTGTGCCGTGATCAATGCCGAGGTACATACAAAATCTGTACAATGTTTACCGCCACATTACATGAAGGGATTGCACCTGTGCGTCACCTGCGGTGAAAAAACCATGCTGGAGAGGGGAATGAGGGGAAAGGAACCGAAAAAATGTATTGTCGGTGTGTGTCGTCCCGTTAGCGTGCCGCGGCAAACCTGCGCCTGGCATATTCCATCAGGACGATGACGGCGATGCCGACGGCGGTGAAGAGGTAGGCCTGCAGGGTGAATCCGCCCGCGGTGCCGATGGTGTCTGCAAGAAGCCGGGTCGACCCGAGCATCAGACCGGTCAGGCACCCGAGCATCACGCCGTGGTGGTGCTTCAGGAGATATTTGAGCGCCTTCGAGAAGAGGAGGAGGCCGACGACCCCGCCCGCCATGTAGGCGATGATATCAGGCAGCGAGAGCGACTTCACCGCACCCAGGAGGTACTCGTACTGGTTGAGGAGGAGGGTCAGGTAGGCGCCCGAGATCCCCGGCAGAATCATCGCGCAGAGCGCCACCATGCCGGTGAAAAAGAGGACCGGCAGGGAATGCCCGAGGGAGGCGGGGGAGAGCCCTGCAATCAGGAACCCTCCGGCAAACCCGGCGACCAGAAAGAGCCAGACCTTCGTCGTCCGCTCCTCGACCTCCAGGAGAATGAGTGCCGAGGAGGCGATGATGAGCCCGAAGAAGAACGAGTAGGTGGGAACGGCATACGACTCCAGGAGGATGAGGATGATGTTTGCCATCAGGAGCGCCGCAGCACCGATGCCCGCGCCGAGGGTGATGAGAAACTTCGGGTCGACGGCCGCAACTGCCGTCCGGACGCCGTCCCAGTCCCGCTTTGCGAGGGAGACGACTGCTTGGGGCCTGATGTTGCCGATGGCGGTGACCAGCCGTTCGTAGATGCCGGTGATGAGCGCAATCGTTCCGCCGGAGACCCCGGGGATGATATCGCAGATGCCCATTGCAGCTCCTTTGAGAAAGAGTATCAGGTATTCAAGGGTATTCCGGTCGTCGTTCACGGTACAAGTATGTGAAAAGAGAGTCCTTAATGGTATAGCAGACAAAACCTTGCGACAGGTATGAAAGCGATCGTAACCGGTGGTGCCGGGTTTATCGGGTCACATCTTGTCGATGCGCTTGTTGCGCGGGGAGACGAGGTCGTGGTGATCGACAGTCTTGCGACCGGAACAACAGCCAACATTGAAGGGCATCTCGCCACGGGTGCGGTGACCCTGGTGCTGGCGGACCTCCTGGACGACGGCTGGCAGGACGCGTTTGCCGGCTGCCGGCGGGTCTACCATGTCGCCGCCGACCCCGATGTCCGGGCAAGTGCCGGTGCGGCCTATCATATGTACCGCCAGAACGTGGACGCAACCGTCCGTGTCCTCGAGGCGATGCGCGAGCACGGCGTAAAGGAGTTTGCCTTCACCTCCACCTCTACGGTGTACGGCGAGGCAGCCGTGATCCCGACCCTGGAAGACTACTCCCCCATGGTGCCGATCTCCATTTACGGGGCGACGAAACTCGCAGACGAAGCGATGATCTCGGCCTATGCCGCGACCTACGGGATGACTGCATGGGTATTCCGGTTCGCAAACATCATCGGTGAACGGAGCAATCACGGGGTTATCTGGGACTTCGTCCACAAACTCCGTGACCGCCCGGACCGCCTCGAGATCCTCGGCGACGGCAAACAGGTGAAGTCGTACCTTGAAGTCACTGCCTGCATCGAGGGCATCCTCTATGCGATCGATCATGCGAGCGGGACCTTCAATTTCTACAATGTCGGGTCGGAGGACTGGATCAGCGTCACCGAGATTGCCGATGTGATCGTCGATGAGATGGGCCTTGCAGGGGTTGCCTATGACTTTACCGGCGGCGACCGCGGGTGGGTCGGGGACGTCCCGAAGATGCAGCTCGGCGTGGAGAAGACAAAGGCGCTCGGGTGGGTTCCCCCGGTGAACTCGCGGCAGTCCGTGCAGCGGGCGGTCCGGTCGCTCCTGGACGCCCTGGACTGACGATACGGGTGGATTCCGGCGGTGTGCCGGCAGCAATGGCAGCAATACAACGATAAAAATGAGGCAGTTATGAAATACGTGGTGGTTCTCGGAGACGGGATGGCGGACTGGCCCGACCCTGCCCATGACGGCAGGACCCCGCTTGAATATGCGAATATTCCGAATATGGACAGAATAGCCCGGGACGGCCGGTGCGGGATGCTTGCGACGGTGCCCGAGGGGTTTGAGCCGGGCAGTGACATCGCCAACCTCTCGGTCCTCGGGTATGACCCGGCGAAATACTACACGGGCAGGGGCGCTCTTGAGGCCGTCTCGATGGGGGTCGACCTCGGCGAGGGGGATATTGCCTATCGCTGCAACCTCGTCTGCATCAGGGATGGGGTGATGGAGGACTTCTCCGCAGGGCATATCACGAGCGCGGAGGGTGCCGCCCTTCTAGCTTCCCTTGCCGGGGAATGTGCCGCGGTCGGGCTCTACCCCGGTGTCTCGTACCGCCACCTTCTGGTGGTCGCCGGCGGCGGAGGCGCAGCAACGACACCGCCGCATGACATCGTGGGACAGGAGACGGCGGAGTATCTGCCCGACGGCCCGGATGCGGAGCTCCTGCTCCGGTGCATGGAGGTCTCCCGGCGGGTCTTTGCAGGGCATCCGGTGAACGTTCGGCGGATGGCAGAAGGCAAGACCCCTGCGACATCCATCTGGCCGTGGTCAGGCGGGGCAAAACCGGCGCTTCCGCTCTTCGAGGAGAAATACGGCCGGAGCGGGGGGATCATCTCAGCGGTGGACCTCCTCAACGGCATCGCACGGTGCGCCGGCATGCAGGTGATCACGGTGCCGGGTGCGACCGGCTACCTTGACACCGACTATGAAGGAAAGGCACGGGCTGCGGTGGCCGCACTTGCTGATGTTGACTTCGTCTATATGCATGTCGAGGCGCCCGATGAGGCGGGGCATCTCGGCAGCTGGGACGAGAAGGTGAAAGCCATCGAACGGCTCGATGAAGTGATAGGCATCATCCTGGAAGAAACGGAGGCAACGGTTGCGGTCCTTCCCGACCACCCGACGCCGATTGCCCTCAAGACCCACACCAGTGATCCCGTGCCGTTTGCGATCCTTGGAAAAGGGACGGACGATGTGCAGGCGTACTCGGAAAAAGATGCGAAAAACGGGTCGTACGGTACGATGAATGCGCTTGATTTCCTTGCCCTGCTCTTCTCCTGAGAGGAGCGGCAGGAACCGTGGGGTATCAGGACGGTTGCGGGCAGGCACTAGTAATCAGGCATCAGTTCCCTGCGTCATCATGAATATCAGTGGGGGTAACTTTCATCATCTGCCCTGCCTGCCGCACCGTTGTCGCATACCTATTGGGCCTGCACCCTCTTATCCTCTTTCTCCCTGCACGGGTGCAACCCTTACATTCTTGTGGATCAAAATACAGTCTGAGTGACTGTCATGCCCGCACCAAAAAAACTCACCATCGGGGTCTCTGTCAACCTCCAGCGGTACGAGAACCTCCGCCTCGCCGTCGAAGGGGAGGTCGCGACCGACGAGGACGCAGAGGACCTTGCCCTGTATCTTGACCGCGTGCTCGCCCGGTTCGGCAGAAACGACCCGGAGACCGCATCGCAGATCGACCGGTACCGGCAGAGGGTGATGCCGGTATCCGATGCAGGCGATGAACCGGAA
>JAENZA010000116.1 GCA_016841485.1 Methanobacteriota archaeon | reverse complement strand
GGGTCAGTACGGTATCGTCTGATGTACCTATGGAAACGGCCCATCATAAATGACTGGCACCACCGCCGCCGGGCAGGCGCCCGCAGGAGCTCCAATGGGCGGGTGCCGCGCATGGCCGGAAAAGGTACCTCGTGGCGCCGGTTCACCCCGAAATACGGGGATGTGCGATCTTCATACGAATTTGGCGCATTACGTGCTTTTTTTCAGAAATAAAATTGATTTACCTCGTGAAATCCGGTTTCAACCCCGAAAAATCGTCATCGGGTAATAAATTCCCGAAGACGTCCTAAAAACGGAAAAAACCCCGATTTTCGCTTTATTTTCGAAAAGATAGCCTATTATATCAATGCCATCTAAAAGATTCTGATATGAAGAAAACAATAGGAAGAATTCTCGGGATCGCTGTATTCCTCGCCATTCTTTTATGGCCGGCGGACCCGTCGTTCTTCCCGGTACAGGCGACTGCCGCGTCGACTGCACTGATGGTCATCTGGTGGATCACCGAGGCGATACCCATCCAGGCAACGGCACTCCTGCCGATTGTCCTCTTTCCCGCACTCGGCGTTCTCTCCGCCACTGACGCTGCGGCTCCGTATGCGGATAAGATTATTTTCATCTTCATGGGTGGTTTCATTATTGCCATGTCCATGCAGCGTTGGGGGCTGCATGAACGTATTGCTCTTGCCATCCTGAGTAAAATGGGGTCCAGTTCACGGATGCTCATCCTGGGGTTCATGGTGGCGACGGCGTTTCTGTCGATGTGGATCTCGAACACCGCCACCGCCATGATGATGATTCCGATCGCTATTGCGATCATCGCCACCATCCTCCCCCGATCGGACGTCCAGCTGGACGAGATGGACGAGACCCAGCGGGATTTTGCGGAGTGCATGGTCATCTCGATTGCGCATGCAGCATCCATCGGCGGCCTTGCGACCGTCATCGGCACACCGCCCAACGGCATATTCCTGGCCCAGATGGAGACGCTCTTCCCCGGTGTCCCCCCCATCGACTTCTTTACCTGGCTGAAGATCGGCCTGCCGCTCGTCGTCGTCTTCCTGCCGATCGCCTGGCTCTGGCTGGTCTACGGGCCGTATCGCCACATGCCGAAGAAGATCGCGCACGGAAAGGAGATCATCGAACAGCGGATGAAGGAGCTCGGTCCCATGGGCATGGGCGAGAAGTGGACCCTCCTCGTCTTTACCCTGACGGCGATTGCCTGGATCATGCGGACGGAGAAGCACATTGGCGACTTTGTCATACCGGGGATCGCCACGTTTCTCCCGATGGTTCATGACTCGACGATCGCGATTGCCGGGGCGCTCCTCCTCTTCCTCCTTCCGGTGGACCGGGCAAACGGCATCTACACGATGAACTGGGAATGGGCCAAGAAGATCCCGTGGGGGATCCTCATCCTCTTCGGCGGGGGTATTGCGCTCTCCAAGGCGTTCATCGCATCCGGCCTTGCACAGATCATCGTCGACAACTTCACCATCTTCAACGCCCTCTCGGTGGTTGCGGTGGTGGTGATCGTCGGCATCATCATCTCGCTTCTCACCGAGGTGACGTCGAACACCGCGATGGCGTCCGTGATGATCCCGATCATGGCGGTCACCGCCATCTCGATGGGGATACACCCGTGGATTCTCATGCTGACCGCCACCTTTACCTGTTCGATGGCGTTCATGCTTCCGGTAGCGACTCCCCCGAACGCCGTCGCCTACGGGAGCGGATACATCAGCATGCATGACATGATCAAGAGCGGCTGGGTCCTCAACTTCATCGGCATCGCCATCCTGACCGGGATGATGTTTACGGTCTTTATGTGGGTCCTCGGGTTCGGGGTCGGCATCCCCGACTGGGCACTCACCCCCAATCTCGGGATATAGGACCTTTTATCTCTTTTTTTCTGTTATTCCCTGACAGTGTGCATACCTTCCCCTTCTCAGACGGGGAGGAATGATCGTGCCCGTCAACGACCGGGTGGTGGGTTGAGGTAACTTTATGTGGTTAACCTGGCGCACAATACCAGCCATTATGAATGAATGGCAGGATACATTCTGAGGAGACACGTATGACGATATATCTGGGGATGGACGACACCGACAACCACGAGTCCCGCGGGACCGGCAAACTTGCACGGGCGGTGGCCAAAGCCATCAGTGATCACTATCCGGTCAGCGGCGTGACCCGCCACCAGCTCTATGTGCACGAGGATATTCCGTTTACGTCGCACAACAGCTGTGCCGTGCTTCACATCGAGACCGATGTTCAGTCGGCCGTACCCGAGGTCCTCGGCATCGCCGAGGAGATGATGCTGGACGACTTCATCGAGGGAAGCGACCCGGGCCTCTGTGCGGCGCACGCGTCGGCCATCACTCCGGCGCTGCAGGCCTACGGGTGGGATGCGAAGGTCACGGTCCTCACCCAGCAGCGGGCCCGGACCCTTGCAAAGAACCACGGCATCACCCTCAAGGGCCTCGGGGGGACCGAGGACGGCGTCATCGGTTCGCTTGCGGGGCTCGGTCTCGCCTCGACCGGCAATGACGGCCGCCTCCTGATGCGGGGCACCATCCGGGATCTCACCGGTCCGCAGGAGGCATCCGTCCTTCTCGCGGCCGGCATCGATGAGATCTGGAGCACCGACGGCGAGCGGATCGCCGAAGGGACGGTCTTTGCCCGGGACGGAAAATCGGTCAAGGCGAATATGGTCGGCGGGCGTGCCGTCCTCATGGTCGAGGGATGTGACGGCGGCTGGACGGCCCTGAAACGGCACTGAGATTAAAGATTCGGGAAAGCATGGACCTGAAACGGCGCATCATCATTGCAGGCCTTCTGCCCGCGGTTTTCCATCGGCAATGGTCCCCTCTCTCTACGTGTTTGTCACCCCCGCCGCAGACTCCTGCGACATTCCCAAAAAGCGCTCTTCCCCTGAATTATCTTTTTTTACCCTGTGCGGGATGATAAGAGGCAGTATTATCTCATCGGGTAACTGATGAACTATCATGGGCACCGAGAAGATCATCGAGAGTGATCTTGAGCAGGGGAGCGGGGTCAGCGGGCGAAAGCCGCCGGAGAGACGCCCCGCCGCAGAGGAAGAACCGGACCGTCCTCTCCCCCCCGATGAGGAGATCACCTTCGAACGCCCGGAAGAACCTGAAAAACCGCAACGGTCTGAAAAAGCGGAAAAATCGGGGAAAAAGGGATTTGACAGGATATCGTTTGATAAAAAGAACGAATCTGATATTTTTTCTGATTAGGCGGGACCGGGAGCCCGGACAAGGACGATGATATCCTCCGGCCTCTCCGGGACCACTTCCCGTGTTCCTTCGTAGAGCTCCAGCGCTCCGGTGACCGAGAGGCTGTCTCCTTTTATAAATGCCCTTCCGGCGACCACCTGCTGCGGGATGAAGACCGTGGTGCCGTTGATGGACAGGATCACATGGCCGCCCTGTGCGGTCGTGCGGGCGTCATCGACGGTCCCGTTGAGGACGACAAGATCGCCCGGGACGGCATCCTCCGAGTAGGGCATCGCAAACGGGGCGGTCCCGAGGGCGGCGAGGACGAGGTGGGCTGCGGTGAGCACGATCAGCACCCCTGCCAGAAGGGCGATGGCGGTCTTCTCCTGCGGATGGAGCATAGGAACTATTCTGGCGTTGCATGACGTAAAAGCGGCGGTTTTTCCCGTATCGTGGCAGCGCCGCAGCCGCCATGTCAATGGATACCGTTAAACAGCAAAGAGAATCGCAACGCACTAAAACGGAGCACGCTTTGTGATTGGTATGACAGTGAAGGCCGGGGGAGGTGCCGGTCACGGGCTCCTGATGGCAGGCGCCGCCTTCTTCGTCCTCGTCCTCCTCTGTGCGGTGCCGGTCGTGGCGGCGGCGGGTGACGGGGACGACGGGAGCGGGACGGAAGAGATATGGGGGCCGTACCTCACGGCGATGGATACCACGAGCGTCCAGGTCCGCTGGCACGGCGATGGGGTAGCAGGCGTCCTCTACCGCCCGGTGGGAGGCCCTATCTGGACGCAGGCGGCCGCCCTCTCCGCCGGCGAGGGCTTCTGGTACGCTTCGCTTACGGACCTTGCCCCCTCCTCCTCGTATGAGTACCGTCTCGCGGGGGAGGACGGCGGGCCGTACCGGTTCACCACCTTCCCGGAGGAGGGCCCGGTCACCTTTTCCGTCGTCGGCGACACGCAGGACGACCCGGCCCTCCCCGTCCCCGCCGGGCGGACCTCTCTCGTCGCAGAGACGCTCGCCGGGGATGAGGACTGCATGTTTCCCCTCCCT
>JAENZA010000009.1 GCA_016841485.1 Methanobacteriota archaeon | reverse complement strand
GATCTGGCAACCCCGTCGTTTTTTGTGGAGATTGGCAGCACGGAGGAGGAGTGGGTGCGTGATGATGCAGGCAATGCCGTGGCACAGAGTATTGCGGGAGCGCTTCGTGACGGCCCAACGGCGCTGACCGTTCTGGTCGGATTCGGCGGGAATCACTATGCCGCCCGCCAGACGGATATCGCCCTTGCGACCCGGGCAGTCTGGGGGCATATCGCCCATACGCGTGAGGTGGGGGTGCTGGATGCGGAGATGGTGCGCCGGATGGCCGCGATGTCCGGCGCCCATGCCGCCTATATCGACCGCAAGGCCCTCCCGGGAAAGGATCTCTCCCACATCACAACGCTTCTGGACGAATGCGGCATTCCCCGGCTGAGCGAGAGTGAACTCCGGCAGATGGGAAACCTGTCCCCCGGAACCTATCTGGCATTCCGGGCGCGTGCGGGCGAAGAATCAAAAGGGGCGCGACTTAGAATGATGGGAATTTCCGGGGATGGAATGCCCGCAAGAGTCGTTGTTCCCGCAGATCTCTTTGATGAAGCCATAAAAATGGATGAAGAAGGACTTTTTGTCCTGATACAGGAGATCCCCGCCGCAGGTATCAGTACTCCGGACGGACGACCGCTTCCCGTGTTTCTCACCTTTCCGGTCCTTGAGGCTCAAGTACTGCATCTTTTAATAACATCCTGCGTCAAAATCTTAATCAACGATGGATCGACTTCGGTCAGTGGTGATACCATCACCATCCGGAGAGTTCGGTTTAATCCCCGGCGGGCAGCTGAACTGGGGGTGCCGAAAGGACCGCTTTTCGGAAGACTGGCCGCAGGCCATGAGATTGAAATCGGGGGATCCGTGATCACTCCCCCGATGGTATCTGATGTGTCTGAACAGGTAATCCACGTCCCGGGATTGGAGAGCTATCTATGAGATCAATAGTAGAAGAGGCAATAAAACGGTCGAACAGAGAGACCGGGGTTATTCTTGACAGCTCATGCGAAGATGACCTTGAACTTGAGGAGATTTTACAGCAGCTCCGGACACAGATTGCCGTCATCGGGTGTGGTGGCGGTGGATCCAACACGATGACCCGGATGAAGGAGGAGGGGATCGAGGGTGCTGAGCTCATTGCACTCAATACCGATGCCCAGCACCTGATCCGTACGAAGGCGGATACCCGCATTCTCATCGGGCGCAAGCGCACAAGGGGCCTTGGGGCCGGTTCTGTGCCGCAGGTGGGAGAAGAGGCTGCTGTGGAGGCAGAAGAGGAGATCCGCAAACATGTCCAGGGGTGCGACATGGTCTTCATCACCGCGGGCCTTGGTGGAGGTACCGGTACGGGCTCCGCACCGGTCATCTCGAAGGCCGCCCGCGACGAGGGAGCGCTTACCATAGCAGTCGTCACCCTCCCCTTCACGGCTGAGGGTGCGATACGCATGGAAAATGCGGAAGCAGGCCTCGAGCGCCTGCGCGATGTGGCAGATACCGTGATCGTCGTCCCGAACGACCGGCTTCTTGAAGTCGTCCCGCGTCTGCCCCTCAGCGCAGCATTTAAGGTCTCTGACGAGATTTTAATGCGTGCAGTGAAGGGCATTACCGAACTGATTACCCAGCCCGGTCTGGTGAACCTGGACTTTGCCGATGTGCGAACCGTTATGGAGAAAGGCGGCGTTGCTATGATCGGTATGGGCGAGAGCGACAGCGAGGACAAGGCTGCCGACTCCGTCAAGAAGGCGCTTCGGTCCCCACTCCTCGATGTGGATATCTCAGGTGCTACCGCCGCACTCGTGAATGTGGTCGGCGGACCGGACATGACCATGTCCGAAGCAGAAGGGGTCGTTCAGGAAGTCTACGAGCGCATCGACCCCGATGCACGGATTATCTGGGGAGCACAGGTTGACCCGGAGATGCAGGGCAGAATGCGCACGATGCTTGTCGTCACCGGTGTCAACTCCCCCCAGATATACGGGCGCAGCGAGGGGTATCCTTCCCATCATGCCGCAATGAAGGAATTCGAAATCGATTTCCTCAGGTGAAATAAGACATGGCAGATCTCAAAAATATCAATGAAGAGGTATTCAAGAAATACTGGCGTGTCCTCAAACTGGCGAGGACACCCACGAGGGATGAATTCAATAAAATTGCTATCGTTGCCGCAATTGGCATTCTGATAGTGGGTATGATTGGGTTTATCCTCTACGAAATCATGGCCCTTGCCCTGTGATTGCGATGAGTGAATTCGGAAATAAAATATTCGCGCTGAAGACGACGGCGAACAAGGAGAGAAAGGTAGTTGACGACATCGTCAAACTCCTGAAGGACCACCCCGAGTTTGACATAAAGGCCATCATGGCCCCTGATGAACTCAGGGGATATGTGCTCGTTGAGACGCCTGACGAGTATGCCCGCATGGAGCAGATCGTCCGCCTGATCCCGAATGCGCGGGCAGTCGTCAAGGGGGAAACTTCCTTTGCGGAAGTCGAGCACTTCCTTGAGCCCAAGGCAGCGGTCGCCGGTATCGATGAAGGGACCATTGTCGAGCTGGTCGCAGGTCCGTTCAAGGGTGAAAAAGCCGTTGTCAAACGCGTGGATGCCGGGAAAGAAGAGATCACCGTTGAATTGTACGAATCGATGGTACCCATCCCCATCACCGTCCGCGGTGATAATGTGCGGGTTATCGAGAAGGCGCAGGAATAATATCCTGACACATTTTTTGGGCAACGCCTCCCCTACCTTTAAGTGCTTTTACGCAAACCTGTACTGACCCAAGCTGAGTTTCGCTCCTTATACTGCGACAACGTAGGCATGGTGATATTACAATGGGAGAAGTAGTCGAGGTATTGGTACCCGGCGGAAAAGCCACAGCCGGACCCCCGTTAGGGCCGGCACTGGGACCACTCGGAATTAACGTGAAGGCAGTTGTTGATGAGATCAACAAAAAGACCGCCGAATTCAACGGGATGCAGGTACCTGTTCGCGTTGAAGTCGACGACAAGAAGAACTTCACGGTATCCGTTGGTGTCCCCCCCACGACCGCCCTCATCATGAAAGAGGTCGGCATCGAGAAGGGTTCAGGCGAACCCAACGCGATCAAAGTGGGTGACCTTCCGCTTGAGGCTGCTGTTCGCATTGCCCGCATGAAGACGGACGACATGCTGTCCTATGATCTGAAAAACCGCACAAAAGAGGTTATCGGGTCATGCGTCAGTGTTGGCGTCACCGTTGAAGGAAAGGATCCCAAAGAGATCTTCGGCCTTATCGATGCAGGCGAATACGACAGTATCCTGAACGAATAGACTATAAAAAAACACCATAGAAGATCTGCTCTCCCGCAGGTCGTACCACTATGGAGGTAATGAATGGTTGAAAGGGTCCAGATTCTGGAAGCCGTAAAATCGGCAATAGAAGCTGCGCCTGAGCGTAAGTTCCAGGAAAGCGTTGAAATCGCTATTAACCTGAGAAACATCGACATGGCGCAACCAAAAAACCGTATTGATGAGACGATGGTTCTGCCAAATGGTACGGGTCGGATCGAAAAGATCGCCGTCCTTGGTAAAGGAGATATCACCACCCAGGCAAAAGCTGCCGGTGTAGACCTCATCATCGGACCTGAAGAAATTGAACGTCTGGGCGGAGAGCCCCGGGAAGCTCGCAAGATGGCGGGCGAGTACCGGTATTTCCTCGCAGAGACCGCGGTTATGCCTCTTGTAGGTCGTTACCTCGGTACCAGGCTCGGTCCACGCGGTAAAATGCCAACCCCCGTTCCTCCGGGAATGGATATCGGGTCCACGGTCGAACGTCTCCGCACATCTGTAAAGTTCCGTTCAAAGGACAAGACCACCTTCCACGTGAAGGTCGGGAATGCCACGATGGAAGCAGAACAGGTTGCAGAGAACATCGATGCGGTCCTGAAGAAGGTTGAAACATCCCTTGAAAGTGGAGCAATGAACATCCGGTCGGTATACGTCAAGACGTCCATGGGTCCGGCAGTGAGGTTAGTGTAATGGCACTGTATACAGTGAACCTGCCCAAGTGGAAGAAAGACGAAGTCGAAGCGATCAAAGCGCATGCACAGGAGTTCGCCCTTACCGGTCTTGTGGACCTGCAGGGCATTCCCGCAAGTCAGCTCCAGGAGATGCGTCGCGACCTCCGCGGCTCGGCTGTCCTGAAGATGACGCGAAACACGCTCATCGAGCACGCGTTCAATGATCAGGGTGAGCCCATTCGTGGTCTCAACGATTATATCGACGGACAGAGTGCATTGATCTACACGAATGAGAACCCGTTCTCGCTCTACAAGAAGCTCCAGCAGACGATGAGCAAGATGACCGCCCGTGCGGGGGACATCGCGCCCGAAAACATCATCGTCGAGAAGGGGCCGACGGCATTCAAGCCCGGCCCTATCGTTGGAGAATTCCAGCAGGCGGGCATTCCTGCCGCAATTGAAGGCGGAAAGGTTGTCATCCGTGAGACGAAGACGTTCGTCAAGGCAGGGGAAGAGATCACCGCAAAGCAAGCCGATGTGCTTGCGAAACTGGACATCCGGCCTATGGATGTCGGACTGAGTCTTCAGGTCGCCTACTACGACGGCGTGTTCTACGAACCGTCCGTACTGGCAATCGATGAGACAGAATACTTCAACAACATCGTCACCGCAACACAGCAGGCATTCAACCTGTCGGTCAATGCAGTGTACCCGACGGCAGCAACCGTCGAGACCATCATTGCAAAGGCTGTGGGCGAGGCACGCAACCTTGGCGTCGAGGCTGTCGTGTATGAGAGTGGCGTTGTTGAAATGATCATCGGACGGGCAAATGCGCAGGCAAACGCCCTGAAGGGAGTTGTTGAATAATCAAATAATATTGAGGTGTTTGAAAATGGAATACATCTATGCAGCACTTATCCTGCACAACGCAGGTAAAGAAATCACAGAAGAGACGGTCACCGCAGTGCTGACCGCAGCAGGTACCGAAGTTAACGATTCACGTGTGAAGGCACTCATCGCCGCACTTGACGGTGTGGACATCGAAGAGGCCATCGCCAAGGCAGCAGTTGCACCCGCAGCAGCAGCAGCATCCGCAGCTGCACCCGCAGCAGCGGAAGCAGCTGTTGAGGAAGAGGCAGAAGAGGAAGAAGAAGAGGCAGAAGAGGACGGCATGGCCGGCCTCGGTGCACTCTTCGGCTAAATCTTTTTTTCTCCCTTTCGGGGGCGCCCCGCACAGGGACCTTTTATTTACTGCATATTCTGTTGGTGTGAGGATACCGGCTCTGGTTTCATCCTCGTAGTCATGCATCCTTCATCTGGGTTTCTCTTCCTGTTGGTGATGGGGTATCCATGATTTCTGGATCATTGGGGGCTGGTGGTTATTTTCCGCATTGCCGCTGCATCTCTGCGAGTAGGTGACGATACCGGTGATGAAGGGGTTCTTTCAGGTATTCTCCACCTCATGCGGCATGATTATAATCCATTGGATGAAATATCGCTCTATGCTGGCGAGGGTTCCCGGGTGGTTGGTGCTGTTGCTCTGCATCGCGGTACTTGCTGCCGGGCAGGTGGTGGCAGCGGCTGGTACGGCCGTTACCGCCCCCTGTGCCGAAGATACGGGAGATTCGGGCCCTGTCATCTATTTCTTCTACAGTGAGACCTGTCATGCCTGCACAAAGGCACATCCGGTGGTGGAGAACCTGTCCCGTGAATATCCTGAGATCCGGTTCGCATTCTGTGATCTCACTGGCAACGACTCTGTCCGTGATCTCTTTTTTGAGATGGGGGAGGCACATGGGGAACCCTATCCGTCATACCCTGCCGTCTTCACCAGTGACGGGCTATTTCTGGAGGGATATAACGCAATATCAACGGGGCTGCCTGCATATCTTGAGGGAGGCCTGACGGCCGCTCCCGGGACGTCGCCGACCGTGACGGCCAATGTGACGGCCGCTCCTCCCACTCCTGCCCTCCCTGCCCCTGCGGGGCCGTCGCTTCTCCTCATAGCAGGTGCCGCCCTCATTGACGGGATCAATCCCTGCGCCTTTGCCGTTCTTGTGTTTCTCCTCGTTGCCCTCCTGGGGGCGCAGAGCAGAAAGGGTGTGATTGCGACCGGCCTTGCCTACACGGCGGGGGTGTTTCTTCTCTATATCCTCTCGGGACTCGGCATTCTTGCGGCCGTACGGGTCCTCGATATCGGGGCGGGATTTTCCATCTTCGCCGGGGCGGTGGCGATTCTTGCGGGAATGTTCATGGTGCTGGAAGGGCTGACCGGCCGGGCGGTTGTGCCCCTCGCCATTCCCGCCGGCGGCAGTGCCATTCTCAAGCGGTGGTCGGGGAGGCACACGGTCCCTGCGGCGTTCGGTATCGGGATCCTGACCGGGTTTTTCGAACTGCCGTGCACCGGCGGCGTCTATCTCGCCGTGCTTGGGATGCTCTCATCATCGCCTGGCATCCGGACGGCGGTGGCGCTTCTCCTGTACAATACCATCTTCGTCCTGCCGCTCATCGTCATCACCCTGCTCGTTGCGGCGGGGCTTGCTCCGGAACGCATTGGCCGCTGGCGGGAGCAGTACCGCCAGTCCCTCCGCCTGATCATCGGCCTGAGTATGGTGGGGCTCGGCGTCTTCATCCTTGCCTGGGTCTACCTCTGAGGGGGCGGTCTCCTTACCTGGCGTTCGCTGGACCTGGTTCCTTGGGTCTCTGCTTCTCTTTTGTGCCCCTCTCGGGCACTGTGCGGCCCGGCGGTCCCGGCACTCTGTGGTGGTGGGTACGCAGGGAAATTCGGATTCTGGTGGGCAATGTGGACATTAATGTTTCTGTTGCTCCCTGCGAGGGGCTTCCCTGGGAATGGGAGGCTTGAAAAAATGATTATTTTTCCGAAATTGCAGGAATTGGCCCATTAATCTGCTTATTCCGGAAAATCCCGTAGGGGGCGCCGCAACCCCCCGCAGGAGAAACAAAATGTCGGTTATGCCCCCTGGTGTCATCGGCGATCGGCGGAATTATTGGTGATTCTGTTCAATTGGGCGGCATCGGGGTAAAATTGTATTTAAATATATCTTCGTGCCGCGTGCATTTTTGCGACGTATTATATAGGGGGGAGCATAAGGTTGTAATGTAATATGATATGCAATAAGGCATATCAATAAGGTCGGGGAGAACCCTCATACTGTGATACTCGCCTGACAACATAGAGGAAGTAAGACGATGCCTGAGAGATCCGGAAAAATACTTGTCATGGACGACGAACCGACCATACTGGAGGTGACCTGCCTTCTGCTGGGGAGGCTTGGATATGAGGCTGTGCCTGCAACGACCGGAGAGGAGGCCCTGAACAAATATCAGCGCGCGATGGTAGACAATGCACCGTTTGATGCGGTCATTCTCGACATAACCGTTCCCGGCGGGATGGGTGCGATTGAAACGATTCCCCTTCTCTGGGAGGTTGACCCCGGTGTCTGCGCCATTGTGACCAGCGGACTGGCTGGCGACATGGACGAAAACTCCCTCCTTGAAATGGGGTTTGCCGGAGTGCTCAAAAAGCCGTACAGGATGTACGACCTCAGAGAGATCCTTGAAAATTCGAGAAAATACTGATTATTCCGGATTATTCTGTTTCCTGTCGGTGCACTGCCGCCGCCCAGATGCACTGGCCTGCCGATATGCACCCGTCCCCGAGCGGGTATTCCCTGCTGATAAGCGGGGTGAGTCCCTCGTTTCTGATATGTGCTAAAATCGTCTCCCTGATGGCATGATTATACGCAACGCCCCCCGAGACGGCAACACGGTCGATATCTTCCTCGTGTGCTGCGGCGACCGCCATCTCTGCGATCCCGGTTGCCAGTGTCGCCTGGAAGGACGCGGCAAGATCCTCAATGCTCCGGGTGCCCATTGCATCCCGGGCCTTCTTCATGATGGCACTGGTGCGCAGAACCTGCATCCCGTCCTCCTCATAAAATTCCCTCTCCCAGGTGGTGGCAGATCCCCGGTATGCCACGGCTTCGAGGACCTGTGCCGGCTCGCCGTCAAAGGTCTTCTCCCTGCAGAGGCCGAGGAGCGCTGCAGCAGCATCGAGGACCCGGCCGGTGCTGCTGGTAAGGCTGACATTAAACCCGCGTTCCACCTGCCGGGCCAGGAGGTCCCTTTCCATCGCGTTCCATCCTCTCCCCTCGAGAAGGTCAAGGGTGGTATCATCCGGCAAAATGCCATAGAGCATCCGTTCGGGGAAGCGGGTGGCAATATCACCTCCCGGCATCAGGACTGATTCGAGGTGTCCGGTCCGGCGCAGGTCAGGCACCTGTCCGGCAAAGATCTCACCGCCCCAGATGGTCCCGTCATCGCCGTACCCGATCCCGTCGATGGCGATGCCGATGCAGGGCTCGTCCGTTGTCGCTGCAATATGGGCCCGGTGGTGTTGGACCGGCACCAGGCGTGCCCCGGTCTCTGCTGCGAGCTCCCGTGCGTATCTCGTCGAGAGAAACTGTGGGTGGAGGTCGTGGGCGATGATATCGCAGGATGCCCCGGTAAAGGCACGTATCGTCTCCACCGTCTCCTTCAGGTAGGCAAGGGTGGCCGGATTTCGCACATTTCCCACGTGGGGGGAGGTGATCAGAAAACCGCCCTGGTAGAGTGATACGTTGGCGTTGATCTCGGGGCCCACGCCGAGGATCGTTGCATCCCCTAGGCTGCAGCGTACTCGTTTCGGGGCAAGGCCGCGGGAGAGGCGGATAATATAGCCGTCCCGGACGACAGAATCGTCGCACCGGTTCTCGATACGGCGGTTATGGGTGAGATAGTAATCGATATGGTTTCCCAGGCGGACGAACGCCGCCTCGGTCGTGGTCATCATCGGTTCACCCGGTTCATTGGCACTCGTCATAATGAGCATCCGTGCTCGAAGGTGCCGAAAGAGGAGGTGGTGGAGAGCCGTGTAGGGCAGCATGCATCCGAGGGTGTGTAGCTTGGAGATGGCGATGTGGGAGAGTGGGTCCTTCTTTTCGAGGACCACGATGGGGTGGGCCGGCCCTCCGAGAAGCGCCTCCTCCTCCAGGGACACATGTGCAACCCTCCTGATCTCCCCTGGTTCTGCCATCACCGCAAGCGGCTGTTCCGGTCTTCCGAGGGTCCCTTTCAGGCGGGATGCCGATGATTCGATGCAGGCGATGTGAAAACCCCCGAGACCCTTAATGGCGATGACTGCTCCCTCGTCAAGCAGGCGTGCGGCAGTCCGGAGAGGGTCGCCGTCAACCGGTGATCCGGTGTGGTCGAGAAGGAGGAGGGCGGGTCCGCAGGCATCACAGGCGATGGTCTGGGCGTGGTGGCGGCGGGATCCCGGGTTTGAATATTCGCCTGCACACCCGTTGCATATGGGGAATTTCTCCATCGTCGTCCGTTCACGGTCATATGGGAGGGCATGGATGATGCTGTAACGGGGGCCGCAGTTGACACACGATGTTGCCCAGTATCCCTCATATCTGCCGCCGGGTTCTACAATATCTGCGAGACAGTCGTTGCAGGTCGCAACATCGGCGGGGATAAACCCGGAAAGAGCGCCTGTGGTGCTCTCCAGTATGATAAAATCCTTTGGAGCATCGCCATCGATGACGGTAACATCGACGCTGTCGATACGGGACAGCGGGGTGCCCCAAGAAACCGCGCAAAGGAATTCCTCAAAACGATCTCCCCATGCATTGATGAGGACCTCTGATCCAAGGTTGCGGACACTTCCCCTAATGCCGTATTTTGTGGCCGCAGCGAAGACAAAAGGACGAAAACCCACCCCCTGGACGATGCCCTTAATTGAAATCTGTCCTTCTTTCCGCATAAAAATGTCTGGATAGTATTTAATGTTTACACGCCCTATATTAAATGGGTTTTTACTTTGACAGGGCACAACAGGATTGTGAATGATCCTCTCGAGATCGTTCCTTTAATCATTACATTCAACAATTCCCAGTATAAGAAGGTGTATGATCTTCTTGCAAAACAATGGATGACTCAGGAAGAGTTGTGTAATGAAGTCGGAGCAGAATGCGTGGATGACTGTCTCGCAATTCTCCAGAAAGGGAATCTCATTGAGGAACAGTGGCGAATGCCTGAACCCGGAAAGACCCCAGCAAAGGAATACCGGACGACCTACAGCCGCTTCCGCGCAGGATTCCAGTGTTCGATGGAAGATCTCGGGGACCTCCTGTATGTCGCCAATTCAACAGATGAGGACCTGCGGGAAATGGTGGAGAAGATAGAGGCCGATGTACAGGCAGGAACGACCTCCTACAATGACCTTGCCCGCAAATACCAGGTAAGTCCAATGCTCGTCAAGGGTCTTGCAAAACGGATGCCGCACCTTGATGTGAAGGGGCAGGGGTTGGTTATCCTTGGCAGACCAGAATAAGGACCCCTTCCATATCATATTAAAGAGCAAGCGGGAAGCGACCCGCTTTCAGATATTAGTTGAAATTGCGGAGCACCAGCCATCTGTCCGCCAACAGGAGATTGCCGAAAAACTGGGTATCACCCCGCAGGCAGTCAGCGAATATATTCGTGAGATGGTCGAAGAAGGTCTCGTCGCTTCGCATGGGCGTGGCCGGTACAATGTCACCCATAAGGGTGTCGAGTGGGTGCTCACGAACGCCGAGGCACTGGAGTCCTATGCGCACTATGTTACGCATGATGTTGTCCAGCAGGTCTCGGTATGGACGGCGATTGCAGCAGAGGATATCGTAAAGGGGGATGTCGTAGGGGTGTACATGAACGGCGGCTATCTCTTTGCGGCACACAGGGACGAGGCTGCTATGGGTGAAGCAGCCAATGATGCCAGAAAGGGCCAGGACCTCGGTGTTGCAAAACTCTCCGGGATCATCGATCACAGTGAAGGGGCCATCCGGGTCTGCAAGGTTCCCCGCATTCAGCGGGGAGGATCACATGAGGTCACGCAGGAAAAGGTACTTGCTGCCGTCAGCGGAATGGAATATATCGGGGCGGTGGGCCTTGAGGCAGTCATTTCCCTCAATAAAGCGGGGCTTGTCCCCGACAGTTTCTTCGGCTCGCGCGAAGGGATCATCGAGGCGGCGTTCCATGGCGTCAACTGCTGTATGGTGATTGTTGATGAGGAGTTCACCGGCTTTCTCAAGCGTCTGGAATCGGCAGGCCTCTCCTACGAAATCCGTGACCTCAGTTTGCCATGAATGTGATCGTGCACCCCCGCAGGGGTTCCTACCGACTCTATTTTTTTGACGGTCGCCGGGTCATAGGCACCGGTGATGTCGAGCTTGAACGGACGGGAAAGGGCTATCGCCCCCGCAGTTACCAGGCCCGGATGCCGGGAAAACGGCAGGTGCGGCATGTCCCGACCAAAGAACTGATTGCCCAGCTCAGGGGGTCACAGGTCTACCTGACCGAAGAGGATGAGGGATTCATCTCCTTTCTGAAGGACCTCCAGATTCCATGGTCGGCGCTCAGGGCCTGCAGGCCCTGCCTCACCGCGGACAGGATAACTCCCCTAAAGAAAAAGAATGCGGTGAAATACGGGAAAGAGACCATCTGCATGGACTGTGCCCGCCGGGAACTCAGACGGGAGGCAGGGTATCTCGGGGGGATGGGCTCGGGGTCAATCACCCATCTCGAACATCTCCTGCAGGAATATCGTGACCTCGACCGGGTGCTGGCAACGCTTCAGCCGGCCACCATCGAGACGGACCGGACCATCTTCGACCGTCTCGATGCACATCCGGTCATGAACACGTCATCCCTGAAAAATCTTCCCGTTCCGGAGAAACTGCGAACAGCATCAGGTTTAGATAAACTGATGCCCGCACAGGAACTCGCGGTCGAGGCAGGGCTCCTGAAAGGCCGGGATCTTCTCGTGGTCGCTGCGACGGCGTCTGGAAAGACCTTCATCGGAGAGATGGCAGGGGTGAAAAATCATCTGGAGAAACGGGGGTCCATGCTCTTTCTCGTCCCTCTTGTTGCCCTTGCCAACCAGAAATACAGCCGGTTTACCGAACGATACGGAGACTTTTGCAATGTATCGCTCCAGACGGGCGTCTCCCGCCTGAACCTTCCGGAGACTCGTGTCAAGGCACGCCGCAGCATTCGGTCGGCGATCGTTGTGGGGACCTATGAAGGCATCGACCATCAGATCCGGATGGGCCGGCGTCTCCCGAAGATCGGCACGGTCGTCATCGACGAGGTGCAGATGCTGGAGGATGAGGAGCGGGGGCACCGTCTCGACGGGCTCATCGCACGCCTCAGGTATCTTGCTCCCCAGGCCCAGTTCCTCTTCCTCTCCGCGACGATAGGGTCGCCCAATCTTCTGGCAAAAAAACTGAATGCCACCCTCGTGCGGTATGACGAGCGCCCGGTGCCCCTCGAACGCCATCTCATCTTTACGGAGCGCAAGGAGAAGACGGCATTCATCAAAAAACTCGTCGCCGACGAGTACCGGCACACCTCCTCACGCGGGTTTAAGGGCCAGACAATTGTCTTTACCAATGCCCGGGCACGCTGCCACACCCTTGCGGATGCAATCGGTAAAAAGGCGATGCCTTATCATGCGGGCCTGTCTGCAAAGGAACGCCGGGAGGTGGAGCGCAGGTTTGAAAACGGCGAGATTGCCGCCGTGGTCACCACCGCCGCCCTTGCCGCAGGGGTTGACTTCCCGGCATCACAGGTGGTCTTTGACTCCCTTGCCATGGGCATCGAATGGCTCACCGTCCAGGAGTTCACCCAGATGATGGGCCGGGCGGGAAGGCCCGATTACCATGACCTGGGCAAGGTCGTCATCCTTGCCGAACCCGGCGCCACCTATGCCAAAGGCCGCGGGTTTACCGAAGAGGAGATCGCCATCCGTCTGCTTAAGGGGGAGATGGAGGAGGTTGCCCCCGTCTACGACATGGAGAAATCGAGTGAGGAATATGTTGCAAATGCCATCGCCTGTGGCGGGATTGAGCGCGATCTTGCCCGGATAGGTGCGACGATGGTGGGAATCACCGAGGACATGGGCCCGGTTCTTAAGGATGAAGGATATCTCCGCCGCTCGGGGGATACCCTGGAGGTCCTCCCCCTCGGCCGGGTCATGGCCGAGCATTTCATCGGGGTGGAGCGTCTCGACCGGATACGCCACCTGGTGCGGACCATGAACGACCCTCTGAACATCGTCACCGAACTGGAATGTGCGATGCCGGAAGAAGGGTAGGGCTCCTCTCAGGGAATCGTCTGTGCATAGGCATAGGCGCCGGCCCGGTTGTGCTGGTTGGCCACGATGTAGTCATGGAGGAAGATGTTCCTGTTCAGCTCACTCCTGAGTGATTCGTAGCTTTGAGAGAGTGCACGGTGTTCTTCAAGACCTGCCATATACTCTTCTTCCGTGGTTTTCAGTGCTGTCCCATTGCCCATAGTCGCCGCAATAGTCATCGCATTCTGCATGGCGGAGAGGATGGTGTCCCAGATGAGAATTTCGTCCTCCAGGTCATCCATTCTTGAGCGGAGCACAGGGATGGCGGCCCCTGCGTCCATGGCCCGCCTGCCGAGGTAGGTGGTCTCATCGGTTGCATGGTAGAGGATGGTCCCTTCTCCGACCGGGATGACGACCGGGCTGTCGGTTATCGTCACATCCCCTCCGAGTGCTCCTGCGGGAAGTCCGATGAGGGAGTACTCGGTCGTCTCCGTATAGGCATAGCCAGCGTACCAGGCAAGCGCATCGTCACTTCGTATGCCTGCGGCCGTATGGGCATCCTCCGGAAAGACAAGGATCGCCGCGTCGTATCCCTCGTGGGCAAGGAGGCCTGCAAGAAGAATGGTCTTGTCATCGCAGTCCCCGGTGCCGAGAAGAAGGGTCTCGACCGGGAATTTAGGGGCGGGGTTGTCAGGGGCATGATCGAAGGGGATGGACTGCACGAAGACCGTGATCAGGTCCGCATACTCATCGGATGTCAGGTGTTCCCGGTCACGGATCTCTCTGAGTGGAATGGCGGCCCCTTCATAGACCCGCTCCTGTGCCGCGTCACTGACAAAGGAACGGTAATACCCTGCAAGGAGCATCTCCTCGTCCGGTCTCCCGTAGAAGGCGGCATACTTCGGGGTCGTGGCCGCCGCTTCGAAGACGGTGCGGTCAAGGGAGGGGTCAATGGTCCGGATGGAGGTGCCGTAGGGAAACGAAAAGGAGACGGTTTCAAGGTTGGGGGTGTCGGTTTCCACCAGTACCGACGGGTATCGTGCCTGGGCCGTGCCCGGCGACAGGATGCCCGGAACAACAATTGCCATACAGAGAACAACCGAAAGAAAGAGCAGTACCCAGAGAACCGGACGAACCCCCATATCCGAAGACCTCGCGTATCCCTTCTGGTACCTGTCCCTATATGGAGGTTGCGGTGATGGGGAGTACCCTGGGGGAAGGGATGGGCTGCTGCGGGGCAGTTCCCGCGGAGGCCCCGGACGATCCCCGGAATGCGAATGACTAATAGCACAGGGTTGCAATTATGCTGTGCGACTGCCCCCTTACCTCCGGATGCGGCCCCGGCCCGTCCTGGTGGAAGGGGATGCAGCCCTCTGGCGGAGGGACAATGATATGAGTGCAATGCAGAAGATGAAATGCCAGATCTGCGGGCATGTATATGACCCGTCCAAGAAGCGGACAGATGTGGAACCCGGAATTGCATTTGCGGATCTTCCCGATTCGTGGCGATGTCCTGTATGCGGTGCAGAAAAAAAGAATTTTAAGGAGATTGTCTGACATGGCAGCACGGCAAATTGTCCCGGATGTCTACAGTGTGGGGGTCATCGACTGGGACCGGGCTGTCTTTGATGAGCTGATGGAGCTTAGCGACGGGACCAGTTATAATGCCTATGTGGTACGGGGTTCGGAGAAGACCGCCCTTATCGACACCGTTGACCCTGCCTTTGAGGAGACGTATATCAGCAACCTGGTCCGGGCCGAACTCACGTCGGTTGATTACATCGTCGTGAACCATGCAGAACAGGACCATTCCGGGTCGCTCCCGCTGGCACTCGAACTGTTCCCGCATGCAAAGGTAGTGACGACCGAGAAGGGGCGTGATCTCTGCTGCAGCCTTCACCACGTCCTCCCCGAACGCTTCATGGTGGTCGGAGACGGGGACACGCTCTCCCTTGGAAACAAGACGCTCACCTTCATGAGCACCCCCTGGGTCCACTGGCCGGAGACGATGATGACCTACCTTGAAGAGGATAAGATCCTCTTCTCCTGCGATCTCTTCGGTGCTCACATCGCCTCGAGTGCCCTCTATGCCGAGGACTCCAGCAGGTTCTGGATGGAGGCACGGCAGTATTATGCGGAGATCATGCAGCCCTTCAGGTCGAAGGTACGGGAGTACACCGGCCGCGTCCGGTCGCTGGGGCCTGCCATGATCGCTCCCAGCCACGGTCCGATCCACCGCACCCCGTCCGGCATCCTCGATGCCTATGAGGGATGGAGTTCCGACGAGGTCAAAAACCTCGTTCTCATTCCGTATGTCTCAATGCACGGCAGTACCCGTGAGATGGTGGACCGGCTGGTTGACCTCTTAATCGAGCGTGGCATCGAGGTGCGGCCTTACGATCTCGGCCGGGTCGGGACCGGGGCGATTGCCTACGACCTCGTCGATGCGGCGACGATCATTATCGGCGCTCCGACGATGCTCTTCGGTCCGCACCCCAAAGCCGCCCATCTCGCGTTTATCACGAACCTTCTTAAGCCCAAAGCGAAATGGATTGGCGTTATAGGATCCTACGGGTGGGGCGGAAAGACCGTCGAAGATCTCACCGGAATGCTTTGCAAGGTGGATGCAGAGATGCTCGAACCCGTCTATATCAAAGGCAAATCCGACGAGGAGACCAATATCGCCATTGCACGCCTTGCGGCCGAAATCTATAAACGCCATCAGGACCATTCCCTCGTCTGAGGGAGAGATCCTATGGATGAGAAATTGATTTTTTTCAAATGCAAGGGGTGTAGCGGCACCATCATGGCAATGGATGCCATGATGTGTAAGGCACCGACACCTGATGCACTCTCGGTCTCCTGTGCGGGGACCGAGATGGACCTGCTCGAGGAACAGACGGCGGATCCGGCCACCCAGAAGCATGTTCCGATCGTCGAGAAGGCGGAGGGCGGAATCAAAGTGAAGGTCGGCTCCACCGCACATCCGATGGAGGAAGAGCACTACATCATGTGGATTGCTGTTCAGAAAGGGCGCAATGTAATGATCCACTATCTCAAACCGGGCGATGCACCCGAGGCATTCTTCCCCGGTGTTGATACCGATGTGAAGGCATTTGAGTGCTGCAACATCCACAACCTCTGGGTAAACAAATAACCCTTTCCAATCGTCATTTTTTCTTCCCTGTAATTTGGCAATACAAAAAGGATAAGACACCTTCACCAATACCTGTAGTTAGGTTATGAACCGGCTCCAGCAGTACCTCGTCGTCACGGGTGATATCGGTGAGATCCTCAGGTACATCAGTGCAGGAACATGCATTCCGCTCATCGTGGCAGTAATATTCGGGGAGTTGGACATGATCATGCCGATGGTCACCGTCCCTGTTGCTCTCTTCTGCATAGGGTCGCTCTTTCTCGAATTGCCGCGTCGTCAAAAGGATCCCAAATTATCGCAGGCATTCTTTGCCGTGGCAGCAATCTGGATCATCTGTGCGCTGGTGGGGGCGCTTCCGTTTGTATTCGGGGCAGATATGCCGTATCTCGATGCGGTCTTCGAGGCGATGTCGGGGTGGACGGATACGGGAATGACGATGTCGCGCGATGTCGATGCCCTCCCCGCGACGCTCATCTTCTGGCGGACGCTCATGGAATGGTTCGGTGGTATCGGAATTGTGGCGTTCAGCGTGGCGCTTCTGAACCGCTCCTCCGTTTCTTCCCTGCGCCTCTACAGTTCTGAGCGGATGGAGGGAAAGAAGGATGCCTATTTCCCGAGTGCGGTGGAGCAGGGAAAAAATATCTGGAAGATTTACCTGGCACTGACCGTGGGGGGCACCTTTCTTATCTATCTCTCCGGGGTGACGCTCTGGGATGCGCTCAATATCACGATGACGGCCATATCGACCGGCGGGTTTACCATTCACAGCGGGGGCATTGGCTATTATGATAACCGTCTCCTCGAACTGCTCATCATCCCGGTGATGATCGCAGGGGCCCTGCCGTTCAAACTCTACTTCCTGCTTCACCGGACACATAAGTTCAAGATATTCGAGGATGACCAGGCAAAGCTGCTCTTTGCAATCATCCTTGCGGGATTCGTGCTGATTACCGCTGATCTGCTGGCATTCAATAATATGGACCCGTTCTCTGCGGTCGTCAACGGGCTCTTCATGGCCTCTGCTGCGGCAACGAGTACCGGGTTCCAGACCGCAGACATTTCTCTCTGGGCGCCCGTGTCCGTGCTGATCCTCACGATGATGGTCTTTGTCGGCGGCTCAAGCGGAAGTACGGCAGGAGGGGTCAAGCTTTCCCGTGTGATGATAGGCTTCAAGGGCATCAAATGGTGGTTCAAGCGGTCGTTCAAGAGCACAAAGGCGGTCATCCCGTTCAGGTACAACGGGCGAAACATCGTCAAAGCCGAGGCGGAACTCGAGGTGTCGCGCAACATGCTCACCATGGTTCTCTTCATCATCACCATCGCAATATCGATGATTGCCATCATGCACTTCGAACGGCCGGATATCGATACGAGCCTCGTCATCTTCGACGTGATCTCGGCGACCTGCAACAACGGGATCTCCACAGGGTTTGTCACGCCGGATATCTCGGCGGCATCAAAGATCGTTCTCATACTCCAGATGTGGCTCGGCAGGCTCGAGGTGATGGCGGTGATCGTCTTCTTCATTGGCCTCATCCGTGGATTTGAGTGGTAACCCTGCCCCATTCCGGCGAGCGGGATGATCATACTTTTTAGAATTTACACGAATGGCGGAAGATGAAGAGCATCATCGACCTGAAGATGATCCTCGGGCAGGTATCCTCATCATCCTTTTGTTCCCTCTCCCGGGATGGACATACTTGCCGTTTTTTAAATCTCACCTGCGACTCCCTTGTCTTCCCCGGTGTGATAATTCTCCTGTCGGTACGCCTGATGGTGGTTAAAAGGGGACCCAAGACCCCCGGCTGTAAGCGAGTACTAATGATATAGCACAACTAAATTTTAGTCAATGAAACAAATCGCCCTGTATGGAAAGGGTGGCATTGGAAAGTCCACTACATCGGCAAATCTCTCGGCAGCTCTGGCGGATACCGGTTGTGACGTGATGCAGATCGGGTGTGACCCGAAGCATGACAGCACGAGAATGCTGATGCACGGGAAGTGGATTCCAACGGTTCTGGATCTTGTCCGTGAAAAGGGAGATAAAATAGGCGTTGAAGAGGTGGTCTTCGAAGGATATGGCGGAATACGGTGCGTCGAGGCGGGCGGCCCGGAACCCGGCATCGGCTGTGCAGGGCGGGGGATCATCGCAACCTTCCAGCTTCTCCAGAAACTCGATGCCCTCTACGGGGACGTCATTGTCTATGATGTGCTCGGGGACGTGGTCTGCGGCGGGTTTGCCATGCCCATGCGGGAAGGCTATGCACAGGAAATTTATCTCGTCACCTCGGGCGAGTTCATGTCTCTCTATGCGGCCAACAATATCTGCAAGGCCATTGCCCGCCTCTCAAAGCGCAGCAAGGCACGGTGCGCCCTGGGCGGGGTGATCTGCAATGCCAAGAATATCCCCGGCGAAGAGGACCTGGTCCGTGAGTTTGCCTCCCTCGTGGGATCGCGCCTCATCGCCTATGTTCCCCGTGACCAGGTGGTCCAGATTGCCGAGGTCAATCAGCAGACCGTCATAGAGTTCGCCCCCGATTCGGCCCAGGCGATGGTCTACCGGCAGCTTGCAGAGACGATACAGACGAACACCGAGACGTCCATCCCGACTCCGCTGGAGATGCATGAACTCGAAGCACTTGCCAGAAAACACATCCCGGTTTGAAGGTTGCACGGTGATGGGGGCGCTTTCTGTAAGCGCCTTTCTCGATGACGCCGTCACCATCGTCCACGGGCCGGACGGCTGTACCCATATCAATACCTCGCTTCTGCACACGACGCTCCTCGAGCACGATATCTATACCATACCACGCATCATCTCCAGCGGACTCGGGGAAGAAGAGGTGATCTTCGGGGGCGAGGAGGCCCTTGCAGAAGCGATTGCCCAGGCCTGTTCATCGGGGCCGTCGGCTGTCTGCGTCATCTCGACCTGTGTCACCGAGACCATCGGGGATGATACGGCGGCGGTATGTGCGAGGGACTGGGAGGTCCCGGTTGTCCATATCGAAAGTTCCGGGTTTCTCGGGGGGACGTTTCATTCTGGATACAGCAGCGCCCTTTTTGCCCTTGCAGACTTTATTGAACCTTCGCCGTCCCGCGATCGCGGGGTCAACCTGATTGGGGAGAAGAACCTCGAGTTTGAGGTGGAGGCGAACTATGCCGAGGTGGCACGCCTGCTGGGGGCCCTTGGTCTTGAGGTGAATGTCAGGTTCGTCCGCAACGTCTCACCGGAAGAGATCCGGGGGATGGGGGCGGGATGCCTGAATGTGATGCGGGAAGACCCGCAGGGCATACTGTCAGCGCATTTTGACGCCCTGACCGGCATTCCCTCCATCCCTGTGTTTCCGGCGGGGCTTGCAGGGACGATTGCATTTCTTGGTGAGGTGGGGGGGCTGACCGGTATCGACGCCTCGGATGCAATCAGGGAGGAAGAGGCCCGGCAGGAGGAGCTTGCCGGGGACTTCAGCGATCTTGCCGGTGCGTGCATCACCTTCGATTCATTCGGGTTCCAGTCGGCGGGAAACGATCTCTTTGAGGAGATCGCAGAACATCTCGGTATCCATGTCTCTCCGGAGGGGACGGTGATCCCGGTCCCGTTCTGCATGCCGGTCGGCACCTCCGGTATCCGGGCGATGCTCAGACAGTGGAGGAGGTTCATCAATGGCCAGACCCTGTGAAAACCCGGTATGGCCGTGCGCCATGGTCGGTGCGGCATCGGCCCTTGCGGCGATTGACGGGGTGGGGGTCGTCATCCACGGTTCGTCCGCCTGCTACTTCTATGCCGATGCAGTGATACCCGATCCTCTCAACTGTACCTATCTCCTCGAGCATGAGGTCGTCTTTGGGACCGAAGACCGCCTGCGCGAGGTGGTGGAGGCGGTATCGCCCCTCTGTGAACAGGTGGCCGTCGTCAATTCCTGCGTCCCGTCGACCATCGGGGAGGATGTCGGCCAGTTCCTTGATGATCATAACGCCATCGTGGTTGATGCACCCGGCTATGCAGGGGACCTCGGAGAAGGGTTCCGGCGGGCGGTGGCGGCTCTTGCTCCCGTCGTCGACCCCACACGGGAGGGGGTGAACCTCGACGGCTGCATATCGACCGATCTCTTCTCCACCGGCAACCGCCGGGAGGTGGAACGCCTCTGTGGGATGGCGGGTATCCCGGTTGCAGCAACCTACTGCCGTGACACCCTGGCCTCCGTACGCCGCCCGTCCCCGGTGACCCTGACCCTCGTCCCGGACATGGCGACCGGCATCGGAGAGCATGCAGGCGTGATGCTGGGACTTGCCGGGGTGCGGAATGCCTTCGTGCGGCTTGCCGCCCTCTGCCCGGATGCCGATATCTCGCCGGTGATGGATGAGACGGAGGAGGCGGAGGAGCGCATCGTGATCGCATGCGATCGCTACCTCAGGGCGCATGACTCTCCGGTCATCGGCATCGTCGCGATGGCCGGCTATGCCGGGATGATAGCGGATCTCTGCACCACCTATCTGGATGCCGATATCGCCTTTGCCGCCTCAAGGACGGTTCCGCCGGAGGGAAGGGGCGACATCGTCTATGCACCGGATATCGGGTCTGTCCGGGCCTGCCTGAACGGGACGTCCCCCGATATCATCTTCGGTTCTGCCTATGAGGCGGCGCTGGCACCCGGCGCCATGCAGGTCCAGGTCACCCTGCCGATGAAGAAGTCGCTGATGCTCTGCAACCGGCCCCTCGCCGGCATCGAAGGGGCCCTCTGGGTTATTGAGCGGGTGCTTGCCGCAGGCCTGTCCTCCTGCTAGGACTTCCGGTCTTCGGGTCGAATCTCACGGCCGCAGTGGGGGCAGACCTCAACCGCCGGCCCGGTGGCCGCGGCCTTTCCCTTGTTTCTTTTTGCCTTTTTCTTCTCCTCTTCCTCTTTGAGAACCGCGGTGAACCCCGATGCAATGATACCGGCGGGCAGTGCAAAGACGCCGATCCCGATGAGGGCCATGACGCCCCCCAGGATTTTTCCGAGCGGAGTGACAGGCACCATATCTCCGTATCCCACGGTGGCAAGGGTAATAAGGCCCCACCACATCGCCGCAGGGATGCTGGAGTACACCTCCGGCTGCGCGTCATGTTCCGCGTAGAACATGAGCGAGGAGGCGATGACGAGGATGATGATGAGGACGGAGAGGGCGGAAAGGAGGGACTGTTTGTCCCTGTCGACCACCTTCACCATGAGGGAGAACGATTTGGAGTATTTGCCCAGTTTGATGAGACGCAGGAGCCGCAGCACCCGGAGAAATTCGACATTGAAGGGGAAGAAGAGCGACAGGTAATACGGAAGCAGGGCGACAAGGTCGATTATCTGGAAGAGTCCCAGAGCATAGCGTATTCTCCCGGTGATGGCCCGGGCGTATTCGGGATCTGCCGTGCATGCCCAGATCCTCAGCACATATTCGATGGTAAAGACGACCCCGGTAATAAGTTCGATTCCCAGAATGACCATGAAATGATCTTCAAGGAAAGACTGGACACTTCCAAGAACGAGGCCTGCGATGGAGAGAAAGATCATGGAGACGATGAATACATCAAAGAAGATGCTTGCCCGGTCGTCTTCCCGTGGTGTCTCGACAATCTCGTAGATGCGTTGTTTGATTCTTCCCATCGTTCTCTCCCATCCTGCGGACGCTAAAAACGCGTATCTAAGGTTTGTAGAGCCGCGGGACAGATAAATCTTCTATTTTCTGTCGGAAACGGAGAACAGGCGCAGCAATGGAGTCATCCTGGTACACGCAGAGGGGATTTATCGGGTCCGGGTGCCTACCTCTGATCAATGAATGAATACGCCAGGCAGGGAGTTCATCTCATCGTCGGCCTTCTCATTGCGGCACTGATTCTTGCTGCCGGTGCAGAGGTCTCCCTGATGCTCTTTTCGGCAGGTCTCCTGGGAGGTTTTGCCGTCCTCGGCAGCATCTCGGCGGGAAAGCGGGTGCCATTCTTCTCCGGTATGCTGGATGCGTTCGAACGGGATGTCCGTATCCCGGGATTCGGGGCCATCTGTTTTGTCATCTCCACGATCTTCTGCCTTGCGGTTTTCCCCGTCCAGTATGCGCTGGCGGGGGTCGTCACCCTCGCCGTGCTCGACAGTGTCAGCACCATGGCGGGAACGGCGTTCGGAAGTCACCGGATAGTAAACGGCAAGACGTGGGAGGGGTCGCTGGCGGGACTGATGGGGGCAGCCGTCGTCCTGCTCCTCCTGCTCTCTCCCTTTCATGCGGTGTTGGTGGCGGTGGTCGCTGCCGTTGCAGAGCTTATCTCCCCTGTCGAGGACAATCTCGTCATTCCCCCGACCGTCTGTGTAGTGCTCCTCCTGCTTTCGGCATAAGTCGCAGTTCCTGTACAGTTCCCTGCAGATTGTCTCCGCATTTCGCAGAGGCCCTGTGAGTGGGCTGCGGCGCCCGGTTGCGGAGGTACGGATGGTTCTGAGGGGGGAGTTTACTTTCACCGGAGAACAATAACCAATATACCTGCGGGGGATAACCATAACGGACGACTATGAATCAGGGGGAAGCAGGAGGCAGATTATGGCCGGCACCGGCATTCGATGTGGTGAACGTATGGTTTGCCGAGGTCTATGATCCGACGATCCACCTGGTTATCGAGATAGACGGCCGCCTTGACCTTACTGCGCTCCACGCAGCCCTCCGGGACATCGCATTGGCGGCGCCGGTGCTCCGGTGCCGCTATCTCGAAAAACATGACCGGGGCTACTGGGAGGAGCTCCCCCTTGCTGCGGTCTATGCGGCCATTTCCTGTCTCGAAGAACCTTTCTCAACGGGAGCGGAGTTCTCCTCCCTTCCGGTGATCGATCCCTTTACCGGGCCGCAGGTGCGGCTCTCTGTGTTCAGAGACCCTGGGGCAAGGGCCGACACCATCGTCCTCAGTCTTCACCATGCGGCGGTAGATGCAAACGGCCTCTTCCAGGCAGCCACCCTTCTTGCGGAGTGCTACCGGGAACGGGTCGAGAAAAGGGCCCCGTTCATCCTGCCGCTCTGGGAGGACCGTGGGACGGAGAGGATTTGTGCGTCCTTTACGGACGAGGAGTGCTCCCGGGCCTATACCCGGGAATGTGCATTTGCCGAGAACTGGGGATTTCCCTGCCACACCCTCTCCCGTGACACCCCCCGGTGGGCCCGGTTGGATATCCCCCCGGCACGATTCACGGTTCTGCGTGATTATGCAAAAGAGCGGGGGGCAACACTAAACGACCTCCTCCTTGCCGCCTATTTTACCGCACTGCTGGCAGTGAACGGTGACGAACATCTCTATGGCAGGGACCTCGGCCTTCTCGGGACCCTTGACCTGCGACGCTACCTGCGCTGCATCCCTCCACGGAGTATCTGCAACCTCTCCGTGGGGTATGAACTGCAGCTTTCGGCAGAGAAAGGGGAAGGGCTTGAGGAGATCCTTCCCCGGGTATCCCGGATGATGGAGGAGAAGAAGAACGAGCATGTCGGTCTGGGGACGGTGGTCCTGTACGAGAAGGCGTATGCGGCAGGTATCAGGGAGGGTATTGCGCCCCTCTTTGCCGCAATGCAGGAGACCTATTCGGGTGAAAAACGGAAGAATCCCATACTTACAAACACCGGGGTCATCCCGCCCACCGTGGCTTCGTATTATGTGGGGGAGAACGGTGAGCCGGTCACGGTACGGCATGTATGGTGCCCGGCCCCTGCCACCTATCCCCCCGGATCCATCCTCCTTGCCTCGACGTTTGAAGGGCATATGACGCTCTCCACCTCATTCTGCAGCGGGCACGACGCGGGTGCAGTGGCCCGGATGATGGAACGGCTTGATGCCCTTCTTCCCGGGGACCCTGCATAATTGTTGCAGGTGCAACTGTTAATGTCCTGGCGGCTCAACACATCACCATGAATGCACGCAGGTTCAGCCTGACCCATATTACACCGGATCATATCGCAGGCGCCATATCCTACCTGCACCGCGCCGGGCAGTCCTGCATGTCCCGTGAACTGGATGGTCTTCCCCTCCGTGCAGGGAGTATCCCGTTTCTGTTGCACCTTTATTACAAAGAGGGCGAATACCAGGACGAGTTCGCACGGGCCCTCGGGTATGACAAGGCAACGGCTGCCAGGGCATACCAGGCACTTGAACAGGACGGACTGGTGCGGCGGGTCCGCGATGAAGAGGACCGCCGCAGAACACGGCTGTATCTGACAGAGGATGGATATGGGGTGCGGCGGAAGGCCGCAGAGGCGGCCCATGCCCTCAATGAAACCCTGCTAGCAGGGATGGATGGGGCCGAACGCAGGGAGGCGGCACGGCTCCTGGGCCTGATGGTACAGAACCTGGACCGGACTTGCATTGCCGGGGAGGTAGAGGAATGAGCGGTTCTTCTGGCATGACGGCGGGGGTCCGCACCCTCCTTGGTGACCCGAAGGCCGCGATACGGGCACTTGCCTGGCCCATGATGGTGGCGATGGCCCTCCAGACCCTCTACAATCTCGCGGATACGATATGGGTGGCGGGCCTCGGCGCCGATGCCCTTGCCGCCGTCGGGTTCGTCTTCCCCTTCTTCTTCGCGGTATTCGGCCTTGCCAACGGCCTCGGGGTCGGTGCGGGTTCGGCCATCTCCCGCCGTATCGGCATGGGGGACAAGGCCGGTGCCGATCAGGTGGCCGTGCATACGATGGTCCTCCTTGTCGCGGTATCGGTGGTGATAACCATTGCCGGTGTGCTCGGCGCCCCCTACATGAGTGTCCTAACCGGGCCTGGTCCGGTGGCGGAGATGACGACGCAGTATGCACAGGTCATCTTTTACGGCACCATCTTCATGCTCTTTACCGCCATCGTCACCGCGATACTGCGTTCCGAGGGCGATGCAAAACGTGCGATGTACGTGATGGTCGCAAGCTCCCTGGTCAACATCGTCCTCGACCCCATATTCATCTATGTCCTTGGGATGGGGGTTGCCGGTGCTGCATGGGCAACGATCGTCTCGTTTATTGCGGCTGTGGTCCCGATGGTCTGGTGGCTCTTCATCCGGCGGGATACCTATGTCTCCGTCCCGTTTTCCGGATTCAGGTTTCAGAAGGCAGTCATCCGTGAGATCCTCTCTGTCGGTCTGCCGGCCGCCTTTATGCAGATGTCCATGGCGGCGACGACGGTATGCCTGAATGTGATCATCATGCTGGTTGCAACGACGGACGGCGTGGCCATCTATTCGACCGGGTGGCGTGTGGTGATGATCGCCATCACACCTCTCATCGCGATCACCACCGCCGTCGTATCGGTCTCCGGGGCCGCCTACGGGGCACGCGATTACCTGAAGATGGAGATCGGGCATCTCTACGCCATAAAACTGGGATTTGGCATCGGGTGCGTGATTGCCGTTCTGACCTTCATCTTTGCCCCCCAGATTGCACTCGTCTTCACCTTCTCCGAGGGGGCCGCCCATCTCTACGACGAACTGGTCTTCTTCATCAGGGTGATCTGCATCTTCTATCCCACAACCGCCCTCGGGATGTTCTCGTCCGGTCTATTCCAGGGGACGGGGAAGGGAATCAATGCCCTGATCGTCACCCTCCTGCGCACCATCGTTCTTACGGTCGCCGTCAGTTACGGGCTCGCCGTGGTCGCCGGGTGGGGCCTGCACGGTGTCTGGTGGGGTCTTGTCATCGGCAACGTAATCGGGTCAATGACTGCCTTTGCGTGGGCACGCCTCTACACGAAGAACCTGAAGAAAGGGGCGGCAGGGCCGGGAGCCCAGACCTCCGGGCCTGCCTGAACATCCGGATACCTATTATTTTTTTATTTTTTCAGCTCGTTCCAGGTGTGACGGAACCGCTGCCAGGCGGTCACATGGCCCAGCACCCCGAAGATGATGAGGAGCCATGCGAGAAAACCGTACCCGATGATTCCCGCGGGAAAGAGCGCCGCGAGAATGCCGAAGATGATGAGGAGGAGGAGCCTGTCCGCCCGTCCGAGGATACCGCCGTAGAAGCGGCCTACCCCCACCGCCTGTGCCTGAGTTCCCATATACGAGGACATCAGTACCCCGGTTAGGGCGAGGATTCCCTCGGGCGCCGAGGCGAGGGGGCCTGCAAAGATGCCGCAGATGATGAAGATGTCTGCATACCGATCGAGGACATGGTCAAGATAGTCACCCCGCATCGAGGCGCTGCCTGCCTCACGGGCAATGGCACCGTCCATCGCATCGAAGAATGCATTGAGCATGACCCCGAGGACGCCGAGAAGGGGCATGCTGTAATAGAAGGCGCCGCCTGCCCCGACTGCGGCTAAAAATGCGATGATTGAGCTTGCGTTCGGGGTTATGCCCACCCCTGCCATGCCCCGTGCCACGGGGATGATGATCCCCTGCACCCGGGGCCGTAAACTGTCTACTCCCATGTGGTTATCCCGAGGTATGCCGACCATTCGACATGCGTACAGGGGTTAGGGCACTCACCACGGATAAATGCCTCGATTACCCCGGCAGTATCCTCCGGGTTCATCTCGGTCGTATCGATCTCGCAGACGCGGGATTCAGGATGGATATCGAGGGTTTCGACGAGGATCACATCCAGCGCCTCGGCCTCTGCATTCTCGGCGACCTTCTCTGCTGCATATCCCCGTTCCCTGAGGCGTCCGGCAAGGATGTCCGGACGGCAGCGGAGAATGACCACACGGTCTGCGGGGAGCAGATGGGTCAGGTGCCCCTCGATGATCCCCTCGAAGGGAGCAAATTCCTCTGCCCACAGCTCCTCGTCGATGATCACCGTGTCCCGGCCGGCATCCTCCTCCAGCTCGTAGGGGCCGGTGGTGTCATTCTGCCAGACGACGGTCCAGCCACGGTCCCTGAGAATACCGGCGACCGTCGATTTCCCGCATCCCGGTGTCCCGGAGAGGGCGACCATCATAGGCGGGAGATCTCCTGGAGGAAGCGTTCGTTCTCCCACTCCTCGCCGATGGATACCCGGATATAGTGTTCGCCCAGGTCGGGGAAGCTGGTGCAGGAACGGACGATGACGCCACGGGCTGCAAGCTGCTCGACGACCGTTTCGGCGGTGGCCGGCGCCACATCGACCAGCACAAAATTGCCTCCCGACGGTGCGACGGGATACGGGCACTCATCTACAAAGCGGGTCCGCCAGATGACGACATTCCTGATGATGGGATCAATATGGGCCGGGTCTGCAAGGGCCCCCGCACCCGCCGCCTGGGAGACGCTGTTGAGGGTGAAGGGAGTTGCTGCCGTCATGTAATAGGGTTCGTACCATGCCGGGACGAAGGCATAGCCGATGCGAAGCCCCGCAAGCGAGAAGGCCTTGGACATCGTCCGGCCGATGATCAGGTTGTCATACCGGTGCATCAGCGGGCGGTAATCCTCGTCGCAGAAATCGATATATGCGGCGTCGAGGAAGAGTATGCCGTCAATGGCCTCAAGGATGGCTGCAACATCTGCCGCCGGGGTGACGGTCCCGGTCGGGTTGTTCGGGCTGCAGAGAAACGCCAGCTTCTTTCCCTCACAGGCGCGGATGAAGGTGTCCATGTCGACGGACCAGTCCGCCTTTCGTGCGACGCTCGCCGGCACGCCTCCCTGTGCACGGACAGCGATGCCGTAGAAGGAGTAGGTGGGCGTGCTGACCACCACTTCGTCCCCGTCGTTGATGAGGGTGCGAATTACCGTCTCGATGATGCCGTCCATGCCCACACTTGCCGCAAAACGGTAGTCACCGTGGTACGCACGCAGGGCATCCGTAAACTCTCTGTTCTTCTCATCCGGGTACCGGTTGACGGTACCGAGTGCTGCAATGGCACGGCGGACTGCCTCGGGTGAGGGTCCTTCCGGGTTCTCGTTGCTTGCGAGGCGTGCCGGACGGTCGTGCCCGTGGGCACGGGCTATTTCGGCGGCCCTTGTCGCAAAGACGTAGCCTTCTTTCTGAAAACACTCTCTAATCAAGTGCTGCATTGATGACTCCGACGGCGGTCTCTATCTCCTCGTCGGTGATGACAAGCGGCGGGACAAGCCGAAGGCTGCCGCTGGCGCAGTTGGTGAGGACTCCTGCTTTCAGGCATTTCTTCTGAACCTCTGCACACCGCTCGCCAAGGGAGATGCCGACCATCAGGCCGATCTGGCGGGGGTTGTAGGCGGACAGGCCCTCGGCAAAGAGGCGTCCCTTGCGTGCGACATCGGGAAGGATGCCTTCTAGGACCGAGAGCGTCGCCCTGCCCGCCGCACAGGCCAGAGGTCCCCCGTTGAAGGTCCCGCCGTGTTCGCCGGGGAGGAAGGAGAGGCCCTCGCGGGCGACGATTGCCCCCATCGGAAATCCTGATCCGATGCCCTTTGCGATAGTGATGATATCGGGGGTGATTCCCTCGTGCTGGTAACCGAACCACTTGCCGGTACGGCCGATACCGGTCTGCACCTCATCGAGGATGAGGAGACTCTCATTGTCCGTGCAGACGTCGCGCACGCCCTTCAAAAATCCCTCCGGTGCAGGCAGAACGCCTGCCTCGCCCTGTATCGGTTCTGTTATCACTGCCGCGACAGAGGAATCGACCACTTCCGTCAGGGCGTCGAGATCCCCGAACTCGATGAATTCGCATTCATAGGGGAGGGGTGCAAACGGGAGGCGGTAGGCTTCCTTGTAGGTCATCGAGAGGGCGCCGCAGGTCCTCCCGTGGAAGCCGTTTACAAATGCGACAAACTTCTTCCTGCCTGTTCTGACCCGCGCGAGTTTGATTGCCGCTTCATTCGCCTCCGTCCCTGAATTGGAGAAGAATGCCCGTGCTCCTTCCAGTCCGGTTGTATTGACCAGCTGTTCGGCAAATTCCGCCTGGCCGGGGACGTAGAAGAGGTTTGAGATGTGGATCAGCTGCCGGGCCTGTTCACAGAGTGCCGATGCCACTGCCGGGTGGCAGTGGCCGGTGGAACAGACCGCAATGCCTGCAAAGCAGTCGATGTATTCATTGCCCTTGTCATCCCAGACCTTTGCACCTTCGCCTTTGATGATGCGCAGGTCCCGGGCGAAGATCTGCATGACGTATTTCTCGTCAAGTTCCCGGTAATCGTCCCGTAATTTCATGTTTGTGTCCTTTTATTCTTCGGGTATGGTAAGTATCCGCTCATTCGTATTCGATCGTTGCCGGCGGTTTGGGGGTGATGTCGTAGACGACCCGTGCCACCCCGGGAATCTCTGCCGTGATGCGTGATGCAATCCGGTGCATCGTCTCCCAGGGAAGCTCGACGGGTTCGGCGGTCATTGCATCACGGGAATAGACCGCGCGGACAGCGACGATCCACCCATGAAGCCGGATGTCGCCCTTGACACCGGTCCCCAGGCCGAGGACGGCGGCAAAACACTGCCAGGGCATAAACTGCTCCACGAGCTCTTCCTCGGCAATGGCGTTTGCCTCGCGGACGACGGCGATCTTCTCGGCGGTCACCTCGCCCAGACAGCGGACCGCAAGGCCCGGTCCGGGGAATGGCATACGGTGCTGGATCTCCGCCGGCATTTCGAGGGCGCCTGCCACCTCACGGACTTCATCCTTGTAGAGATCGACGAGGGGTTCGATGACGCCCTTGAAGTCGATGTCGAGGGGGAGGCCGCCTACGTTGTGATGGCTTTTTATGCCCCCTTCACTCTCGATGATGTCCGGGTAGATGGTTCCCTGCAGGAGGTAGGAGGCGCCCGTTGCCAAGGCCTCGCGTTCGAAGATCCTGATGAACTTCTCACCGATGATCTTGCGCTTCTCCTCCGGGTCGGTCACCCCGGTGAGCGCCGCAAAAAACTCGTCGCCTGCTTCAACCATCTTGAGGTTGATGTCCGAGAAGAGTTCGCAGATGCGCTTGCTCTCTCCCTTGCGCATCAGGCCGGTATCCACGTAGATGGGGATCAGCCGGTCGCCGATGGCGCGTTTTGCCAGTTCTGCACAGACCGAGCTGTCCACGCCGCCCGAGAGTGCCATGACAACTTTCTCGTCTCCTGCCTCCCTGCGGATTGCCTCGACTGCTTCTTCGATAAATTTCTCTGCCTTAACCATGGTATCACCTGTTATCCTGTTGCTGTGTCTTCATCTCACGGCAGGCCCTGACAAATCCGACATAGGGAGGTGAGGGCCGGGTGGGGGTTGATTTGAATTCCGGGTGGAACTGCGTTGCAAGGAAGAATACCCCGTCCTTCAGTTCGCAGGATTCCATCCGTCTTCCGCAGGTGCCTGAGAAGACCAGCCCTGCGTCTTCAAGCTGTTCGATGTACTCGGGGTTGACCTCGTAGCGGTGCCTGTGGCGCTCTATGATGTTCTCGCTGCCGTAGAGCGTATGGATGCGGCTTCCCTTTTTGAGAAGAACCTCGCAGTCCCCGAGGCGCATCGTGCCGCCCAGGTCCTCCACATCCTCCTGTTCCGGGAGAATGGCGATGACATGGGACCCTGGTCCTATCTCCTCGCTCGTTGCATCGGGGATGCCTGCCACATGCCGGGCGAATTCGATGACAGCAAGCTGGAACCCGAGGCAGAGGCCCAGATAAGGTTTACCCTGACTTCTGGCGTACTCGATGGCCCGGATTTTGCCCTCGATGCCGCGATGACCGAATCCTCCGGGCACAAGGATGCCGTCCACATCCGCAAGTTCGTCACAGGTAAAGCTCTCGGCATCGAGCCATTTGATGCCGACCTCCGTTCCCAGCGAGAGCCCCGCATGTTTCAGAGACTCCTTGATACTGATATATACATCCTCGATGCCGTATTTGCTGACGATTGCAACCGTTACCCGGCTCGTGCATTCGTTGCCGATGAGATTATACCAGCTGTTGTCTGGCTCCCTGTTGCCGAGGTTGAGCAGGGAGGTGAGGACCTCCGGCATGCCCTCCTTTTCCATCTCCATCGGAACCAGATAGATATCAGGTGCGGTAATGGCGCTGATGACCGCCTTTGCCGGGACATCGGTGAAGGTCGAGATCTTCTTCTTAGTCGACGGGCTCATGATGATGTCGCTTCTGCCGACGATGACATCCGGCTGGATCCCGAGTTCGCGCAGCGCCTTGACCGAGTGCTGGGTAGGTTTGGTCTTGTGGTCGCCCATCGTATCTGAGGGGACAAGGGTCACATGGACGAGAATAAGGTCGCTCTTCGCGTATTCCCCGCGCATCTGGCGGACTGCCTCCAGAAACGGCATGCTCTCGATATCGCCGACCGTTCCGCCCACCTCGACGAGGCAGATGTTCGGAATCTCGCCGCCCTCAAGGGGGCGGTGTGCGGCCGTTTCGATGCCTTCCTTGATCTGGTTGGTGATATGGGGGATGATCTGGACGGTTGCCCCGAGATATTCTCCCCGGCGTTCCTTTTCAATGACATCCCGGTAGACCTTGCCGGTCGTGATATTGTGGTCACTGGTGAGGCTGATGTCGAGGAACCGCTCGTAGTTGCCGAGGTCGAGGTCGACCTCCCCGCCGTCCGCGAGGACATAGACCTCGCCGTGCTGGGCGGGGTTCATGGTTCCAGCATCGATGTTGAGATACGGATCGATCTTGACCGCCGTTACGGTATATCCCCTGTTCTTCAGGAGCCTTCCAATTGAGGCAGTGGTGATGCCCTTTCCCAGGCCACTCATCACACCGCCGGTTACGATAATATATTTCACCTGTGATCCCCTCGCTCGCCGGGTCGGTACCGGGAGTATGTATGCAGGTACTGTGTGCTCTGCACCAACATTATCATTGAGGTGGGGGGAGGCAAAAAAGGGGATCGGATGCGGGTCTCTAGCTGCGCAGGACCGCAAATGATGCATCGGATTTTGAAAGGATCGCGGGCTCGTCTCCCTTCAGGAAGAGGCGCCCCTCGGCAAAGGCGATCTTTCTGCCTTTGCGCACGACCCGCCCCTCTGCCCGGAGCCGCCCATCGCGGACACCGCGATAAAAGGAGGTGGTCTCGGAGACGGTCGCGATGGATTCGTTCTCCTCCATGACGGTGACCAGGGCAAGGGCCATCGCCTCATCGGCAAGCGCCGTGTATATGCCTCCCTGGAGCCAACCGTCACCGTTCATCATATCGGGGGTGACCTCCATCTCCAGCACCGCCTCCCCTCTTCCGTAGGATACGATCCCGATGCCCATCATCCGGAAGAACGGGTTGGCGTCTCTCCCTTTCAGGGAAATCTCATCCAGGTACGTCATCGGTACACCGTAGTCCCGGTGCCGGGATTAAGGTTTGGAGGGGGTGGAGTGCATCCATCGCACCATTCTCCCGGCGGAAGCAGGGGGAATACCAGAGTTTATGAATCTTTGCACCCACGTATAGTGCATGAAACTGCTCATGGTTGTTGCCCATGAAAGATACCGAGATGAGGAATTCGAGGTCCCTGCCCGGGTATTTGACGACGCCGGCATAGAGTATGACGTGGCGACCGACAGACCCGGTACCTGTATGGGGATGCTCGGCGCCATCATGGATGTTTCCATGTCAATTACCGATGCAAAGGCCGATGACTATGACGGAATCGTCATCGTCGGCGGGGTAGGGTCGCAGCAGTATCTCTGGAATCATGATGCGCTCATCGCCCTGGTACGGGAGATGAACGAGGCGGGAAAACTGGTGGCCGCCATCTGCCTTGCACCTGTGGTGCTCGCCCTCGCAGGCGCCCTCAAGGGGAGACAGGCGACGGTATTCGAGACGCCCCTGTCGGTGAACACCCTCAAAAAGCATGGTGCCACCTACCAGAAGATCCCGGTGATTGTTGACGATAATGCGATTACCGCGAGCGGTCCTGACGCCGCAGCCGCGTTCGCAGAAGAGATCATAGGGTATTTCTCCTGCTGATTGCCAATGGCTCCGGCACAAGGGGACTGTACCCTCGTCATACCTGCCTACAATGAAGAGCGGCGCATAGGCGCCGTCCTGGAGGATCTGAACGGATACGCGGGCCCGGTGATCTTTGTCTGTGACGGCACCGACAGGACTGCGGAGATTGTCCGCGAGTATGCAGCATTCCACCCGGAACGCAGGATCACGTGTCTTGCATTTCCCCAACGCCTCGGGAAGGGGGGCGGCGTGCGGGCCGGCCTGATGGCGGCAACAACGCCCTGTGCCGGGTTCATGGATGCCGACGGGTCCACGCCGGTGCGGGAGATGGAGCGCCTCTTTTTTGAACTTGAGACCCATGACGGTGCCATCGGTTCGCGGTGGATACAGGGGGCCGATGTCCGCGTCCCGCAGTCACTTTCCCGCCGTCTCCAGTCACGTTTTTTTAATCTCTGGGTGAAGTTACTGTTCGGGCTTTCGAATTCGGATACCCAGTGCGGGGCGAAGGCCTTTACGAAAGAAGCCTTGGATGCCGTGCTTCCCCTGATGGTCTCGGACGGGTTCGAGTTCGATGTCGAACTCCTCTGGCGGCTGCAAAAGTCAGGATATGATGTGGTCGAAGTGCCGATCACCTGGGAAGACCGGGAGGAATCAAGCGTGAGAACCGGTGCGGGATTTGGCATGGTGGTTCGCCTCATCCGGGTGCGCACAGGAAAACAACCGGAGTGATCGAATGGAGAAGAACCTGTATATCAAAGATATCAGTCCCGGCGATACCGTCGATGCAACGTTTGTGGTGGAACAGCCGTCTCTCATGAGCGGGAAGAAGGGGAAGTACATCACCTGCACACTTTCGGATGCGACCGGGTCGCTTCCGTGCAAGATATGGGGTACGGGAAAGGATGAGCAGGTGATCGGTGTCTATGAAGCCCTGACGGCGGGAATGGTTTACCGTTGTTATGGGAATGCCTCGGTGTTCCGTGGGACGATGGAACTTAATATCAACGACGGGGTGGGCTACCTCTGCACCCCGGTCATGACAGAACATCTCGTACCGGAGGACTACGTCTATTCGCCAGCAGATATCGAGGAAAATAAAAAAGAGCTCTTTGCCCTTGTCCGCTCGATTGCACGGACTCCTCTGCAGCATTTCGTCTTTGTGGCACTGGAGACGTATCCTCTGTTCTTCGAGGTGCCTGCAGCGCGGTACAAGCATCATGCGTATATAGGAGGGCTCGCCGAGCATTCTCTTGAGGTTGCCCGCATGGCGGTTGCGATGGCAGACGGGGTCAGCGGCGTGGATATGGACAGGGATATGGTACTCGCGGGAGCCATCCTGCATGATATAGGAAAGGCGGCCTCGTTTGAAAAACAGGGATTCGCCTTCATTTCCCTGCCTGCCTATTCCCTTATGGGGCATACGACGCTCGGCATTCAGATGGTCAGCCGCCTGCAGGGGGAGAGGCGACTTCCCGAAGAGGACTATGCACACCTGCTGCATATTCTCCAGTCACATCATGGGGAGTATGCGGAGGTCAGGCCGCATTCGGCGGAGGCATGGGCCGTCCATTTTGGGGATAATGCAAGCGCCACCCTCCATGAAGTCGACGAGGATCTGCGGGAGACCACCCCGGGAGAAGTGATGAAGGGACGGCATTCCGGGGGTCTGGTCTTCCGGTTTGAACGCCCGGATAAAGCCAGTCTGCCCCAGGAAAAAGAGTACCAGGGAACCCTCTTTTAATCGATTTTTAAGATATTGATGGTATTTTGAACGGAAAGGTTCAGATGCCGTTCCGCCGCACCCGGACGGATGCCGCATGGGCGGTGAGGCCCTCTTCGGTAGCAAGGCGTTCCACAATATCGCCAATGGCATCCAGTCCCTCACGTTCGATGATCTGGATGGTGGAGGTCTTGGAGAAGTGGTCCACGGTCAGCCCGGAGTACATCCGTGCATACCCTGCGGTCGGGAGTATATGGTTGGTGCCGGAGGCATAGTCCCCGCAGGCTACGGGGGTGTAGGGTCCGGCAAAGATGGAGCCTGCGTGGCGCACCTTTTGGAGGACCGGGAGGGTGTCTCTTACCTGGATGGAGAGGTGTTCGGGCGCGATGGCATCGCTCGCGGCAATCGCCTCGTCCAGGTCTGCAACGAGGACATACCCGGAGTTTGCAAGTGCGCTGGTGATGATCTCCCGGCGGGGGAGGGTTTCCATCTGGCGGCGGATTTCTCTTCCGGTCTCTTCGGCAACTGAGGGGTCGGTGGTGATGAGGACGCATCCTGCGTGGGGGTCGTGTTCGGCCTGTGCGAGAATATCCGCGGCGATATACGTGGGATTGGCGGATGCGTCGGCGATGATGCCAATCTCCGACGGTCCGGCGGGGAAGTCGATCTCGGCGTATTCGCGGAGCATCATCTTCGCGGCGGTGACGTAGATGTTGCCGGGGCCGGCAATCTTCTGGACAGGCCGGATGGTTTCGGTCCCAAGTGCCAGGGCGGCGATCGCCTGCGCACCGCCGACGCGGTAGATCTCCCGGACCCCGGCGATGTCGAGGGCAAGGAGGGTGAGGGGGTGAACCGGCGGCGGGGTGCAGCAGCAGATCTGCGGGACTCCCGCCACCCGTGCAGGGACGGCACCCATAAGCGCGGTCGACGGGTAGGCCGCCCGTCCGCCGGGGACGTAGATACCCACCCTGTCCAGCGGGGTCGCCTTCATGCCGAGGGTGATGCCCGGCTCGATCTCCCTGAGGCGGATGTCATCACGCTTCTGGAGTTCATGGAACTGGGTGATGCGTGCCTCTGCCTCGACGAGGCACTCTGTGAGGGTCGGGTCCGTTGCATCGTAGGCCGCTTCAATTTCTTCTTCACCGACCCGGAAGTCCTCTATTTCTATGCCGTCAAATTTCTTCGTATACTCCCTGAGGGCCGCATCACCGCGGGTGCGTATTCCCTCAATTATCTCGCTGACCGGTCCCCTGACCTGTTCAAGGTCGCCCCGCCGGCCGGCAACCCAGGTCTCCACGTCCAGAGGTTTCCACATATGGAGAAGCGTGTGCTATCCGGGAGTATGATGGTTTCGTCCGAAGGAGACTGCATGGGGCGGGTACAATATCGATATAAAAATGAGAGATGGTGTATCAGCCTCGATCGAGTTAATAATTTGCGATTAACTTCACTCAAACATAAAGTTATAAATTAATTTCATTAGTAATTTACTCATATGAGCCAAAAAGTCTCAATGGTATTCATTGGTGCTGTCCTTCTGGCCGCTGTTTTCCTCTGCGGTTGTACATCAACCGATGATGGGGCAACGCCAGGTGTTGAAACAACACCAACACCAACACCCACGGCTGCACCTGCCGAGGAAGTGCAGGTGAAGGTCTTCCATGCAGGAAGCCTGACCAGCCCGTTTGAACAGATGGAACAGGTCTTCGAAGCTAAGTATCCCGAAGCTGATGTTCTGCTCTATGCAGGCGGCAGTACCAAGATTGTAAAGGATATCACCGAACTTGACAAGGAAGCAGATGTCCTTGCCTCGGCCGACTACTCCCTCATCCCGGCCCTCATGGTCCCTGATGATGCAGACTGGTATGCCACGTTTGCCAACAACCGGATGGTGCTCTGCTACACGGATGAGAGCATGTATGCCGACGAAGTGAACGCAGATACCTGGTACACCATTCTCCAGAAGGACGATGTCAAGTGGGCGTTCTCCGACCCCAACCTTGACCCGTGTGGATACCGCACCCCGATGGTCATTCAGCTTGCGGAACTCTACTATGACGATGACACCATCTTCGAGAACACCGTCGGTGCAAACAGCGCAATGACCGTCTCGGAGACCGATGGCGTCTGGACCATCGAGGCAACCGACCCGCAGCCGACCGGCACCCTGCAGATCCGCCCGAAGTCCGTCGAGCTTGTCCAGATGCTCGAGGCCGGCGGTCTTGACTACGCATGGGAGTACCGCAGTGTCGCCGTGCAGAACGACCTCAAGTTCGTTGAGCTCCCGGTGGAGATCGACCTCTCGTCCGCCCAGCAGGCCGACACCTATGCACAGGTTCAGATCAACTGTACCAGCGGTGTCAACCTGGGCAAGCCCATCGTTTACGGCGTAACGGTCCCCCTGAATGCTGAACAGCCCGACTACGGCGAAAAGTTTGTAGAAATGCTCATTATGCAGACCGGCAATGATATTATGGCGTCCCAGGGACAGCCGCCGATTATCCCCGCAGGGGGCTACGGCGCTATTCCCGACGGACTTATCCCGTATGTGGAGATTCTCTGATACTATCATTTTTTCACGGTGCAGACAATGAGAGGGGATCAGTCGTGGTGGAGGGGATACCGTTCATCACACCGGCTGCCCGATGCATGCCTGATCTCCTTCGGGCTCACCGGATCGCTGATTGTGATTCTCACGGTCCTTGCCATCCTCTCTCTTGCTGTCCCCGAGTTCGGTGACCTGCCTCATCTTGTGCAGGTTGCGACCCAGGAGCGGGTCGTCGATTCGATTATCCTGACGATGGGGGCGGGGCTCAATGCGGTTCTCATCCTTCTGCTCTTCGGGATACCTCTTGCCTATGTGCTGGCACGGGTGAATTTCCGTGGCAAGGGGATTGTGGAAAGTCTCGTCGATCTCCCGCTGATGCTGCCGCATACCATCGCAGGCATCATGGTCTATCTGCTCTTCATGGAGCGGGGGGTTTTGGGTGCACCGCTCGCCTCTGCGGGAATATTCTTTGAGGATGCGTATGCAGGGATTGTTGCCGCGATGGTCTTTGTCTCGTCGCCGTACCTGATCAACAGCGTCCGGGAGGGATTCGAGAATGTGCCGCTGCATATAGAAAACGTGGCCCGCACGCTTGGGGCGAGCCGGTTCCAGGCCTTTACCCGGGTCGTTCTTCCCCTCTCCGTCCGGCATATTTATTCGGGGGCTATCCTTGCCTGGGGTCGTGCTATTGGTGAGTTTGCCGCAATCATCATGATTGCCTACTACCCGATGGTGATCTCGACCGTGATCTACTACACCTTTACCACCCACGGGATCAGGGAGTCACGGAGTGTCGCCTTCGTGTTTCTCATCGTCTGTCTTGCGGTCTTTGGCCTGCTCCGGTTCCTGACACGCTTCATGGGGAAGTATGATGATAGAATTTGACGGCGTATCACTGAGACTCGGCGAGTTCTGCCTGCAGGAAGTGTCCCTGCATATCGGCAGAGGTGAGTATTTCTTCATAATCGGCCCATCGGGGGCGGGAAAGACCGTCCTTCTGGAGGCGATTGCCGGTCTTCACAGCCCGGATGAAGGCCGCATCCTCCTGCGGCACGATGACGTCAGAAACACCCCTCCCGAAGAACGGCGGATCTCGCTGATGTACCAGGACTACTCCCTCTTTCCCCACATGACGGTGGAGGAGAACATCGCATTCGGGCTGAAGATGCAGCAGGTCCCCCCGGAAAAGGCGCAGGGACGGGTCCGAGGGATAATGGAGCGTTTCGGTATCACCTCTCTTGCCCATCGTCTGCCGCGGACGATGAGCGGAGGCGAGCAGCAGCGGGTGGCCCTTGCCCGGGCCCTCGTGGTCGAACCCGATGTCCTTCTGCTCGACGAACCGCTTGCGGCCCTGGACCCCCTCACCCGTGACTTTTTCATCCTCGAACTTGCCCGTATCTGTGAGGAGTACGGTCTGACGGTGGTGCACGTAAGCCATTCGAGGGAGGAGGCCCTTCGGCTTGCGACGAGGGTGGCCGTCATCATCGACGGCCGTCTTGTGACCGAAGGAACGAGAGAAGAGATCTTCTCTGCACCACCATTCCGTGAGGTTGCCCGGTTTGTCGGTATGGAGAATATCATCGATGGAGCGGTGGAGAGTGTTGCGGACGGGTACGTTATGATACGAAGCGGCGATTGCCTGCTAAGGGCCCCCGACCGGGGATTCAAGGAGGGGGATCAGGTCGCCGCCTGTGTCCGGGCGCATGAGATCCGCCTCTCACCCAACCCTCCTCCCGCCGGCTGGGAAGAGAATGTCCTTGCCGGGAGAATCCTCTCCATGCTCTCCGACGGGGCAATGGTGCGGATGACGCTTAAGACTCCTTTCTTTCCCGTCATTGCCGATGTGCACCGAAGCAAGGTGATCCGGCACGGCCTTGCGGAAGGGATGGAGGTCTTCCTCTGGTGCCCTCCGGATGCCGTTGTGGCCGCCTCGCTCATGCATGGTGACGAATCCGCCTCCTGAACTATTCCTTAGATTTTTTATTCTTTTGCCTTGCGTGCAGTTCGTTTAGCATACCATGCCGTAGCATATGCCAGGATGATACCTACGACGAAGGCGACTGCCATGCCTGCGAAGAACGCCACAATGACCATTATGCCGCTGACGAGGTAGGAATCGGTCTTCAGGCTGTGGCGCCCGAGTTCAATGGCTACAAAGACGAGGAGTGCCCCGAATATTCCTGTAGGGAAGAGAGCGAGCATGTCAGAGGACGCAAAGAGCAGGGCAAGGGCGAAGAGAATGATGCCCGCGTACATATTGGCCCCTCCCGTCCGGGCACCGAAGCGGTACTGGGCGGCAAGGCCCCCTGCCCCGTGGCACATCGGCATGCCGCCGAACGGGACCGAGACAAGGTTCATAAGGCCGATAGTGACCGAGAGTCTGTCTGGATCCACCTCACGTTTGAAGAGGTCCATCGTCAGAAGTGAGGTGGCAAGAATTGCGTTTGCAATGGTGAGGGGTACCTGGGGGAGGACGAGGTCCCACGTGACCCGCGGGTACAGGGAGAGTGCCGGGAGGGACAAGACAGGGAGTGCCGGGAGGGAAAATTCCGGTATCCCGTAGAGATACATGCCGCCCGCAAATCCCAGGGCGATGACGAGAAGGGCCGAGATGTCGGGGATGCGGGTCCGCCGTGCAAGCAGGAAGAATCCGATGATGACCAGCACCGCAAGGGCGAAGGGAAGGAGATCGTCCATGCCATAGCCTGCGGCGGTCCTGAGGAGGATGAGGGCAAGGCCTCCCTGCACCCCCCGGATTATGCTCTGCGGGATATAGCCGCGGAGCCAGCCCATCCCCTTCAGGAGGCCTGCCACGAGGAAGAAGATGCCGATGATGATACCGGATGCGGCCACCTCGGCTGAGGTGAGGGAGCCTGCAATCACTATTGCCCCGATTGCCTTCATCGGTTCAATCGGAATGGGGAGACGATAGTAGAGTCCGGCGATGATGAACCAGAGCCCGAAGAAGAAGAGCATCGTGCTGAGATTGAGATCGGTTACCAGGGCGACGCCGAGAACGATCGGAAAGATGGTGCCGAAATCCCCCACCGAACCTGCAAGCTCGCGGAAATTGAACCGGAGACGGGCGGTGCCTGTATCGTTTTCCTCCATTTCCCTCTCCCTCTCTGAACCGTGGTATATCAGGGTGTTCGTGTGAGACTACAGGAAGACAGCGCCGCCCCCCCGTGTCCCGATTGATCTTATCTGGGTGTCTCTGCTGCTTCAGATTCTCTCGGTTTCTCCGAACATGTCCGGACCCGGAGACCGAGTGCCTCGAAAGTCTCCCTGCCGAGGAGGTCTTCTGCAGATGCCTTCAGGCGATCGTCGAGCATTGAAAAGAACAGTGCAGTCCCTGCTGTTGTGGTCGAGATGCCCACCCGTTCCTCACGCCGGATCAGGTGTTCATCCTCCATGGTGGAAAAATACGGGAGGACATAGTAATGAGGCACATCGAGATATTGTGCAAGCCGGCGGGTGGTAGGGAATTTAATCCGTATTTCCCCATCCCTGAACTCGACGGAAAGTCTCCTGTCCTCCTGGATGAGAATCGTGGCTGCTGCATACAGGATGCCGGAAACGTCAAGGGTTACCATAGGATGATAGTACCGTTGTAGTATAACGGGATAAAATAGGGGGGTTGATGTTAGTGTAAAGTAATTTACTTCATCTTCCCCTTTTCTTCTTCGGACATGGGTTCGAGCCAGACAATTTCACCGCCGGTGTCTGCGGCGATAGCCTCAAGTTCGGTTTTCCTGAAGTGGGTAGCCTCTACCTTGAATTTGTCCCCCTTGTCCCCGGTCACTGCGACAACCCTGTACCTGGGCTGTTTTACTCCCTCACCGACCTTCTGTCGTGCTCGTACGAAAATCTTCATCCTTTTCACCTCTTCGCTGCCGTTTCTGGCAATGAACTCCAATTATCCACAACTGATTTATAAATTCTCTCGTCAGCCTGCATGTCTGAAGGCGAATATGCAGGGCATTGTCCACTGAAATTTCGCAAGGAATTGTCTGTTTTCGGTAATACCCGCGTCATTTTGGCGGCATATCTCGGGTATAAATTACTGTTGTACGGATTCACTGCTCAAAACCAGGTGTTATAACAGCTGTTTAAGCCACTAATTATATTTGATGTGATATATCCTTTTAGGTAGTGATACAATGAAGAAGCGACGGGAGCTGGCCAACAAGTTCCAGGGGGAGACCCTTGTGAGGAAATCAATGCAATATGGTTCAGAGGTTCTCAGCCAGGTCAGAATTGCGCCCGACCTTAATGTGGTAAAGATCGGTGGACATGGTACGGTTGATTTTGGATCTGAGGTGCTCCTGCCACTTCTCGAGGAGGTGGCAGAGCTTGCACAGACCTACCAGATGCTGGTGGTGGTCGGTGGGGGGGTCAGGGTCCGGCATGTGATGGATGTCGGTATCGACCTCGGGATGCCGACCGGTATCCTGGCAAAGCTCTCCGGCCAGATATCCAAGCAGAATGCGACGATGGTCGCAACGCTTCTTTCCGATTGTGGCGGAGTGGAACTCTCCCCGGATGACATCATGGATGTTCCGATGCTCATGAAGATGGGGATGCTTCCGGTGATGCCCGGTACCCCGCCGTACGGGTTGTACGAAGAACCTACGAAAGGGAGTATGATTCCCCAGCACCGGACCGATACGGGTGCCTACCTTGCTGCAGAAGTGCTGGGAGCAAAGAGCTGTATCCTGGTGAAGAATGTCGATGGTCTGTTTTCGGAAAATCCCTTCCTCAATCCCGATGCGGACTTAATTGCAGATATTACCGCCTGTGAGTTGCTTGCCATGGAAATGGATGACATGGTCCTCGAACGCAAGGTTGTCGAACTCCTTCCCCACTCCAAAAATATCCGGGAGATCCGTGTCATCAACGGTCATGTCCCGGGAACGCTCACCAAGGCGCTTGCAGGCGAGAAGGTCGGGACGATCCTCCGGGCAGAGTAATCCCTCTACTTTCCGGTTTCCCATATTTTCTGAGTTGTTCACTCATCTGTTCCATGTCTGCGGGAAGATTTTTCCTTCCTGTGGTCTTCCCGAAAAACCGTGGGCGGGACAGATGGGGATGTATAATACCGTCCGGGAGACAACATACTGACCAATGAAGATCACGGTCCTTGCAAGCGGGAGCAAGGGGAACTGTATCTGCGTCGAGGGTGGGTCCGGCACCATACTCGTCGACGCCGGCATCTCCAACCGGGAGATCCTGCGCCGGATGGCAGAGGTGGGTGCCGATGCCGGGAATGTGGAGGGCCTGTTTCTTACCCATGAACATTCGGACCATATCCGGGGCGTCGATGTCTTCAGCCGGGGGAGTGGCGTGCCGGTCTACGGGACAGAGGGGACGCTGGGAGGCCTCATGCCGACCCTCAAAAAACCCGGTGCCACAGGTCTGCACGCAATGATTCCGGGTGAGGCGGTGGAATGCGGAGATTTTATGGTGACCACCTTTCACACTTCCCATGATGCGGCCGAGCCGTCTGGCTTCTGCATTTCCGAGGATGATGTGACCGTGGGCGTCTGCACGGACACGGGCATGGTGACCTCCGGCATGCTCACATTTCTCCGGCGGTGCGACGCGGTGATCCTCGAGAGCAACCACTGCCCGGTGATGCTTGCCGAAGGGCGCTATCCTGCATTTCTGAAACGAAGAATTGCCGATACAAAACGGGGCCATCTCTCCAACCCCGCCGCCGCGGCCGTGCTGCGGGAACTCTGCGCTGATCTCTCCCATGCGGTGCTTGCCCACCTGAGCGAAGAAAACAATACCCCGGAAAAGGCCCTTGCCACCGCTCACGAAGGCGTAGGGCTCTATGCCGGGAACCTGGAGGTCGGGGTGGCGCGACAGCATACGATCTCCGATCCGTTTGAGGTATGAACAGCATGGATTTTGCAGATTTTGCCGCACTATGCAGCCGTATTGAAGATGTGCCCGGGCGCATCGATATGACCTCCATCGTCCGCGATGTCCTGGAGGCGGCGGACGAGCCGGACCTGCCGGTTCTGGTACGGTTTCTTATGGGGCGTATCTTTCCCGACTGGAGTCAGGAGAAGATCGGCATCGGGCCGAACCATGTCTTTGACGCGGTCGCGTATGTGACGGGAAAGGACCGCGGTGCGGTTATCAGGGAAGTAAACAAGGGGGGTGATCCCGGCCGTGCGGTGGAACACCTGCTGGCGCGAAAGGAGCAGACCTCGTTTTTCACGACCTCACTTTCCCTGGGGGAGGTCTACGGGGATTTTGTCATCCTTGCCCACACCGAGGGGTCCCGCTCACAGAAGGAGAAGCTGCGGGTGGTCAGGCGCCTCTTTGCAAATGCATCTCCTCTTGAGGGGCGGTATCTTGCCCGGCTTATGCTTGGGGAACTGCGTATCGGCATTGGGGAGGGCACCATGCGGGATGCGGTTGCAGGGGCCTTCGGCGTCCCTGCAGAACTGGTCGAGCATGCCTACCAGGCGGCAAACGATCTCGGGGAGGTGGGACTCCTCGCACGAAAGGGGCCTAATGCGCTTGCAGCGGTGACGGTAGAACTCTTCCGACCGGTGAAGATGATGCTTGCCAAGCAGGGGACGATTACGGCCATGCTGGAAGAGACGGACCATCTTGCCGCGGAATACAAATACGACGGGACACGGTTCCAGTTCCATAAAAAAGGAGGCGTCTGCAGGATGTATTCCCGCAAACTGGAGGAGGTGACAGACGCGATACCCGATGTGGTGGAGATGCTTGCCGCTGCGACGTCCCATGATATCATTCTCGACGGTGAGGTGATTGCGGTGAAAGACGGGCGCCCGCTTCCGTTTCAGTATGTGCTGCGCCGGTTCAGGAGAAAACACGACGTCGCTTCACATATCGAGGAGATAACCCTCGTCCCGAACGTCTTTGACATTATCTGGATCGACGGGGAGACCCTTATCGATCTCCCGTTTGAAGAGCGCAGGAAGCGTCTTGAGGAGGCGGTGGGTGACTTCGTCGCACCACAGCTTGTGAGCGGCGACGAGAAGGAGATCGAGGCATTTTATCGTGCCGCACTCGATGAAGGCCATGAAGGGATCATGATCAAGGTCCCCTTGTCCGGGTACACTCCCGGGGTGCGTGGCAAGGATTGGATTAAAATCAAACCCGCCGTGGATACCATCGATCTTGCGGTCATCGGTGCGGAGTGGGGCGAAGGGCGGCGGGCGAAACTCTTCGGGTCCTTCCTTCTGGCATGCATTCATGAGGGTGCACTTATTCCCGTGTCCAAGGTTGCCACCGGGTTTTCCGACGAGATGCTTGCCGAGGCATATGAACTTCTGAAGGATAAGGTCATTTCATCGGAAGGAAAAACGGTATATTTTGAACCGGAAGTGGTCTTTGAGGTAGGATATGCGGAGATCCAGAAAAGCCCGAATTATGAGGGCGGGTATGCCCTGCGGTTCCCCCGGTTTATCAGGATGCGGGATGACAAGGGAGTTGACGAGGTGGAATCCCTCCCCCTGATAAAGGAACGGTTCTCCCGGCAGTCGTCTACGTCGAAGTGGTGATAATCCGGTATTCCTGCCGGTCCTTGTCCCCATCTACATACGGGTAATAGTCATCATTGGTGCCTTTGAGTTTTCCAAAGTGCACGTCTCCCTGGAAATCGGTATATTTTACCATGACCAAGACCCCGTTTTTGCTTTCGAGTTTGATCTTTGCGTCCACCAGGGGGTCTCCCGACTCCCATGTTACCACACGGTAGCTGAGGTTGGAAAACGGCTGTTTGATGGCGGTCTCCTCGTTTATTTCCCCGGTCTCCTGGATGTGGTAGTCTTTGTTGCGGAGGTCCCTTACATCCGGCGTATCCTTGATCATGAAGATCGTATGAATGCCGGCCAGATAGAGGAGAAGACCGGCAGCTCCGGTCACGATGATGCCAAAGACCATATTGGGGAAGATATACCCGAAGTTTGCAACAACCTCGACAAATGGCACACTTTGGAAAAATGGTTCAATGAGGACGATACCTGTGATGAACAGGAAGAGGGTCCCGGTCAGGAGATACAGGACTGCAAGGATACCGAATATCGGGCGGACGGTAGGATTCATCTTTGTCCTGATGGCATGGCGTGACCCGATCAGGTAGAGGACTAAGGCAAATATTGCAAAGAGAACCAGACCTGCGACTGCAATCATCAGGTACTGGTTCTGGGTAAGTGCAGTATAGACATGCGACGAATCCAGTGCCTGGACACCGGGAACCATCGCAAGGAAGAGTATTGCACTCAGGAATGCAGGGCGATTCCACTTCATATCAAGTAGAATAGTATATCCGGGCCGTATATATATCCTTCATTCGGTCAGAAGTCAAAAAGGGTTTTTTGCGACTGCATTTCACCCATCAGGTTTGAATATGCCTCCCATCCGGATGATCCGAGGCATATCGATGCCGCAGCGGCTGCCTCCCGTAGGGTCGGATACACCTGCGGGTCCGATTGCATTGCAGAGCGTGCCGCCTCACGGATCACCCATGTACCGAGGGGAGCCCAGTAGGAGGACGAGACCTTTCTGATAACGATTGCACGGGCTGACCTGCCGATGGCATTGAGATAATCGAGAATCGCAAGCCGGGCGGAGTAGTAGGCCCCGGCGATGGGGGAATACCCCTGTTTTCGCCGTCGTTCACCATCCACCACGACCGTATCGCCATCACCGCCCCAGAGGCTCCCCTTCTCCCAGATCTCGATCATCTCATAGTGCCATGCCCCGGGGGCGAGGATACAGGTGATCTGGTTGCCGTAGATGGTTGCGGAAAAGACCATGAACTCTTCGAGGGGGGAAAGCCTCGCAGCCGTCTGTTTCAGGGCACTCCCCAGCATGTCATCCACTGCCGTAATTCCCCATCTGGTCGGGACCGCCTTTCTGCGGATACCGAGGAGTCCGGAGGTGAGGAGCTGGGTGATATGGTAGACATCGACTCCTTGCCCGTAGAGGGTGCGCACCGCATCGGTTGCCTTCAGGTCCGTATCGGCGACCACCCGTTCGACAGGTCGCGGGGTGCGGGCATTGTCCAGGACATCGACCTTCTTCATCTCCCCATGAAGGCCGACGGGGGTCAGCGTCCCGTCAAAGGTCAGGTTGAAGGATATCGGCCGCGTAAAGGCGACCTCCACATCCAGCGGTGTTGCCGAGAGGGCGATCTCCTGTACGCGATCGAGATGCTTTGCGGTCTCCCCTGACCCCCGGATGGTCCGGGCCCGCACCCCGACGATCTCTTCGATGGAATACCCCTCTCGGACCCATAACGGGGGGGTGTCGGGGTCATCGATAAGGAGAGGGCCCGCCTGTATACGCGGGTACCCCTTTGTTCCGACAAAGACCGACGGCGACGCCCCCATGTATGAGTCTGACTGCTTCACCCGGACGGATTCGTAGAAGCGGGAGGTGATCGGGCAGCGGGGAAGGCCGCACATGCCCCTCCCCTTGCACTCGGGGCAGAGCCGTTTCATGCGCACCTGAGGTCGCGGACCACCTGAATCCGGCCTTCAAACCGGTCGATGACACCCTGCACCCATTCGTCCCACCGGTGGGGGCCGTCGGGGATGCCAGCGGCAATCTCCCTGCCGAGGTCATCGTCCCGTTCCGAGGTGGCGTGGATGACCACCGAGCCTTCGCAGTAGGTGGGGCTGATGATGCCGTCCGCATCGCCGTCGGTCACCCCGAAGACGGGTATGCCCCGGTGGGCGCAGATGTGCCCGCAGACGGCGGTCGTATCATCACCGATGGCAAGTACCCCGCAGGTCTCTTCGCCGAGGTGTTCGTAGAGATCGCACCCCGCATGGTCGATGACGGTGATACTTCCCAGGTGTCTGTCGCGTTTCGCTGCGGCAGGTCCGGCACTTCGGACCCCACCGGATTTGCACCACGCCGTCCTAAGGTCGGGCAGACCCCCCCGCATCAGTTTTTCCACACCGTGGGGCTTGAGGATGATGCCTTCGATGGCGGTGACCTCTCCGTCACAGAGCCCGATTACTACGGACGGCGCCGTCGCCGTTCCGATGATGAGCCCGTTGACAAAGACCGGCTCGCCCGGAATGCATCCCCTGATAGACCGGGTGCCGCCGGCGGGAACGGGAGCGCCGGATGAGGCCGTCTCCATCGAAAATCCAAGGTGTGCTGCAATTGCTGAGGCATACTCCCGGTCGGCCCCGTCCCAGGCAATCACATGTTGGGTCCGGCCCTCCACCTGGATGAGGTCGCTGCCCGTCCGCGCGGCGACGATGGCCCCGAACACCTTTGCCGATTCCGGGGTTTTTGCATGGTTGAGGAGGTACGGTCGCTCCTCCTTGGATAGATGCTTCAGGACCATGGATGGAGGAACCGTAATGAATTCGCAGGGAATCTTTGATTCCTCGGCGGCGGTCCGTCCCATGATGCCGGAGACGATGATCCGTGAAGGGGAGAGGCATGCAACCGCCCGTGCGACATCGCCCCTGTCGAACGCCTCCGGTCCGTGGATGACCATGGTGTTGTTCATTGCGCCATTATCAGTCATTTTCTGTCAGGTTACCTGTTGTTTCCCGAGGTCTGCACGGGAAGGTAGGGGATGAGCGATGCCGCCAGTTTTGCGATGTCCATCGACTGGAGCACCACGGTTCCGGGACCGGTGAGGGTCGTTAAAAAGAGCCCTTCCCCGCCGAAGAGGACGGTCTTGACGCCGCCGGCAAATTCGATGGAGTAATTAACGGAGGCATCGAAGCCAACCACGAGTCCGGTTTCCACCCGCACCGTCTCCCCGGGTGCGAGGGTCATGGTGACAAGGTCGCCGCAGCAGTGGAGAAAGGCAGTGCCCTTTCCACTATAGCGCTGGAGGATGAACCCTTCTCCGCCAAAGACGCCTGAACGAAGCTTTTTAGTAAAAGCGATATCGAGATCAACACCATCCTCTGCACAGAGGAAGGCATCCTTCTGCGCGAGGAATTCGTTTTCGTCTATCTTTGCGGTGAAGATCTTTCCCGGCACGTTTCCTGCAAATGAGACGAACCCCTGCTCTCCCTCCGGGGTAAAATCGGTCATGAAAAAACTCTCACCGGTGACCATGCGCTTGAGGCCCTTGAAGACGCCCCCCTTCGCAGCGGTCGACATGGTCATATTCCCGCTCATATTCACCATCGCACCCGCCTCTGCGTTGATGTGCTCGCCGGGTGCGAGGGTGCAGGTCACCATCTGGAGATTGTCACCGATGATCGTATATTCCATTTCATTTCACCTGTTGGAACTATTGCGCCCTTTGTAAGAAAAATGAATGGATCAGCGCTCCCGGGAAAGGAGCTGCCGTCACGTGAGGGGCACGCTCAGAGAAGCGTATACTTCCCGAGACCTGCCGCAATCGTACCACTGGCGCTGTGCCATCCGGATGCCGGGCCGGTGATGGAAAGATGTATTTGATTGGTGAATGAGTTCGTCCCGGCAAGAGGGTATCGCCAGGAGTTCCGTCCGGAGGAAACGGCCGTAATAACTGTAATGGTTTTATCCGCCGCATCGAACCGTGCGTAGGTGGGGGTCGTATAGGATGCGTTCCCGCCGCCTCCGGTCATGCCGGATACGGGCGAGACCTGCCACGGATCGCTGCCGGGGTCCTTCGTGTCAATGAGGGATGCTGAGCGGACCGTCGCCGTCAGGCGGTGGGGGGATGCGGAGGCAGACACCATGTCCGCACTGATCTTCAGGAAGGTTGCCTGCCCGTCCCCTACCAGAATGACGTTCCACCAAGGCGGGTACTCCGCCTTCCCGGACGAAACGATGGCATTACCCAGCGGAGTGTCACCGTCCCTTGACGGGAGGGGTACCATCAGTTCGAACCCTTCCAGGTCGTGATCATTCGTAATGGTCAGTTCATAGGTGTAGGTGCTCTCTATAGCAATGCCCGCGGCCTCAAACCCGGCGGGATAGAACATCCCTGCCACCAGTATGAGTGCACCGACAATGCATCCCGTCACCACGATAATGCCGATAAGAATTTTCCAGCTTTCGTCCATTTTATTCTCCTGTGTCGTGTAGTATTGGCGGACCGGGGCGTACTGTCTGCCGGACCTCTTACAGGATCTCCTCGATCACCCGGAGTGTGCCGGCTCTCCCGTCCTGATGCTCAAAGAGACGGCGCATTACCGGGGACCGGAAGTCAGATGCGGTATCGATTGCCGCCTCCAGTGCATCTTCCGTTGCCCGGTCTCCCCGTACGATCACGCCGGCTCCCATATCCTCAATCTTTCTCGCGTTGTTTCCCTGCTCCGGGTGGTGGGGGTCGATAACGACGACCACCGGTTTTTCAAAGAAAAGGGACTCGTGCAGGGTGGTAAGCCCGCCGTGGAGGATGGTCACCTTCGCTGCTGCAAGGTGGGGGTAGAGGTCGGGGACAAAGCCATGGGGAGTGAAGTTCGCCGATCCGGGCGGCAGGCCGTCGGCATTGGAGAAGACGCTGAAACAGAGGTCGTCCCGCCGCTGTGCTATCCCTGCAAGGCGGTGGTACAGCGGGACCTTGAACGGTTCGCCCCCAAAGCTTGCAAAAACGGTCTCCTGCCTTACCGGGTAGGCCTCTCGGTCGATGGCAAGCATCGGCCCGACAAACCTCACCTTGCTATTGATATAGTCAGGGATGGTCAGGTTGTAGCCCGAGACGGTATCCGGCGGCGTGAAGTCGGGAACCACAATCGCATCGGGGAGGGTGAAGAAGGAACTGACCATCTTTCCCAGTGCCTTCCATGCGGATTCGCTCCCTCCCGAGAGGGTGCAGAAGGTGTTCTGGTTCGTGATGAAGATCGTCGGTATGCCTTTCCTGCGTGCAGCGGCCACGGCGGCATACATGGTGTCGGCAATCACGAGGTCGATCTGTTCGGCGTCGATCAGGTCCTGCACCATGCGGTATGACCGGTACATATTGACCGGGACGCCTTTCGAGTCGTTGAGCGTGCCCGTGAGGGTAAAAAAGCCGTCGTTGCCCGTGAGCGTCACTTCCCGGGGGGTCCGGTGCAGGCGCTGCCATCCCTGTCGTTCCAGAAACCTGAATGAGGTGTCATAGGCGGCAAAATGGCAGGTGAAGCCGTGCTTTTCTAGATGGCGTGCCGTATGGAGACACCTTGAGGTATGGCCGAGACCTTCACCGCAGACAACAAAAAGGACGTTCATCCGGTATCTCCCACCACTTTCGTATCCAGTGTTGGATGTTGTCCATAATGGTGATTTCGGGAGAACCGGAGAGGGCTTGCATGGAGGGGAACAGACGCGAAAATAACGGATCTTAGGCTATGGAATGAAAAATGCAGGAAAAGTGGGCTCGTTGAGATTCGAACTCAAGACCTCCGCCATGTCAGGGCGACGTCATAACCAACTAGACCACGAGCCCCATAAACTGGTGCTCTATAGAATATGTGTTCTGGGTATAAATAGTGTTTGTTTTACGTTTGGCGGGCACTGCATCAGGCGTTGTCGCTGCCTGAAACGTGTATGAAAGAAGAGGGGAGGAGCTATTGTTACGGCTCAAAAGTAATGCTGCGGATGCTCTCCCGCCCATGCGGGAACAAAAAAAGAAAGGTGGGCACCGGTTCAGATGCTCGCGTATTTTGCGGTGAAGACGCCTTCGATGGTGAGAATCTCGTCCATCGCCTCTTGGGGGACCGGCGCATCGACATTGAGGACCATGATGGCTTCCTGGCCTGGTTGGTTGCGTCCTACCTGCATCCCGGCAATATTTACGCCATACCGTCCGATGATGGTGGCGAACTGACCGATGACCCCGGGAACATCCTGGTGGCGGGAGATGACGACATCGCCACCCGGTGTCATATCGGTCATATACTCCCCGATTGCGACGATACGCAGTTTGTCGGCGGAGGAGACGTTCCCAGAGACGGATTCGGACATGCTGTCCGTTGCCACACGGATGGTCATGATGTTGGTGAATCCCTTCGACTCCTCGGTGATCGATTCGGAGACCTTGATGCCGCGGGAGGTCGCCTCAAACTCCGCATTGACGATGT
>JAENZA010000115.1 GCA_016841485.1 Methanobacteriota archaeon | reverse complement strand
CCGGGATTGCCTCCGCAGCGGTCATCCTGCCGGTCATCATCGTCGCGGCCCTCTTCTGGTTCCTCGTCCTCGGGGGCGGGGGAGAGGCGGCCGCCGCAGCGGAGGAAGCACCATGAACAAGGGAAAAGCAAGCAGTTATCGTGGATTCCATGCGGCAACCGTCGTTCTGCTGGCCGCCGTTATGCTGGTTGCGGCCGCGGCCGCGGCAGATCCGGAAGCTGATTTCTCGTTCGACCCTTCAAGTCCGTATGTGGGTGAGGCCGTCAGCTTCGATGCCTCCGCCTCAACCCCGGCAGAAAATATTTCCCAGTACTCGTGGACGTTTGGGGACGGGACCTCAGGCGGGACCAAGGCGCCGAGCCATACCTATACTGAGGCTGGCGATTTTATCGTGAACCTCGTGATCACGACAACCGACAGCCAGGAGGCCCCGATCGGAAAGACCATCACGGTCCGCCCGTTGATCCTCCCGGCGACCACGTCCATCAATCCGGCCACCGGGTATCAGGGCGAGCCTAAGGATGTCACAATCACCGGGCAGAACTTCGATGACTTCGAATCCGCCTGGCTGGAGAGAAACGGGGAACAGATCCTTCTGACCAGCGTCTCCGCTTCCTCATCGACGACGATCACCGGGCATATCCAGATACCTGACAGTGCCGCGATAGGAACATGGACAGTGTATGTCGAGACGGTGGCTGGCACCTCCGGCAGTGGCGGGGCAACCTTCACCGTCGTGGCGAGCGATGCCGCCCCGTCGGTGTCCACTGTCAGCCCCACGTCCATCGACCAGGGGGCGAGTGGTGTTGCCATCACGGTGAACGGGGCGAACTTCCGGGACAATGCCCAGGTCCGCCTGACAAAGACCGGGCAGACGGCGATTCAGATCTCCGATGAAGTGGTCAATACGGAGACCGGCGTGATCACAGGGACCATCAACATCCCCTCAGCGACCTTGGCCGGTGACTGGAAGGTCGTCGTGGAAAACAGCGACGGGTCGCTCAGCACCGATGTGGTTACGATCACCATCAACGAGGTCGGGGAGATGACCATATCCTCTCTCTCCCCAGCGAGTGGATATCTGGGGCAGACCGTCTCCTACTCAATTCTGGGTGCAAACCTGAGAAACGGGGTGCCTGTCCTGAAGCTTGGGGGGAATCAGATAACAATGAACATCGACAACAGTGCCGACGGCCAGCTGAGTGGAACCTTCACCATCGGTTCCTCCGCACAAACCGGGTGGTATGATCTCCATATTACCAACAGTGCGACCGGCGCGGTGGTCATCGACGAGAGCGCCTTCAATGTTCTGACCGAGCCCGAGCCCGAGCCCCCGGAAGCCGATTTCACCTTCAGCCCGACGGACCCGGAGGTGGGCGAGGAGGTCTCCTTTACCGACACCTCAACGAACGATCCGGATGAATGGGAATGGGACTTCGGGGACAACACCGGGGATGATGTCAAGAATCCCGATCACACCTACTCGAGTGCCGGGACCTACACCGTGGAGCTGACCGTCTCGAATGATGATGGGGATGATACGGTGACCCATACCATCACGGTCGTAGAGGAGGGAGCCACCCCCACCCCGACCCCGGGGGATCAGGAGGTCCCGGAGGCATCCTTCACCACCGATCGGACACGGGGTATGCCGCCTCTGGTCGTGACGTTCACCGACACCTCGGAAGGGGACATCGACGAGTGGTTCTGGGACTTCGGGGACGGCGGGGAGAGCACCCAGCAGAACCCGACGCATACCTACAACTTCGACGGTGAATGGCTGGCGTCCCTGACGGTCAGAAACAGTGCAGGGTCCGATACGGCAACGACCTGGGTCACCATCGGGGTCGAGGGGCTGGAGGCGTATTTCACCGCGTCACCGACCCGGGGGACGGCCCCCCTCACCGTCACCTTCTCGGAGGACTCCTCTGGCGACCCTGAATCCTATGAGTGGGACTTCGACAACGGTCAGACATTCCCGGCACGAAACGCCCCCTCCATCACCTACACCTCTCCCGGCACCTATGATGTGACCCTTATGGTGACGGCAGGGGATGACACGGACACGAAGACGGTGAGAGTCACGGTCACGAGCCCGACGGCGGCCCCCACCGCAACTCCGGCGGCAACGGCACGGGCACTGTCGGCGGGAGCGGAACAGGGAGACAGTGGAGCGGGTGACGGGGACTTTGCCGCCACAGAATACAAGAAGCTGACGGGTCTCTACAACGAGTATCTCCGGTATCTCTTCGGGATACTCGGATGGGAACCGCCAGAACAAATCCTGATCGTCCTAGCTGAGATCTGAACCATCTTTTTTCGTTGGTTTCCCGGGCAGCATGTCCGGGGATATAAAAAATATGTCGGCCGGAGGCCGGCAGAAAAGTGCTATTTTTTCGCTTTACCCTGGTTTGCGACCGCCTGCATCGCTGCGGCGACCGCGGTTTCATCGCCCAGGTAGTAATGCCGTACAGGCGTCAGGTCCTCATTGAGCTCGTAGACGAGGGGAATGCCGGTCGGGATGTTAAGGCCGGTGATTTCGCTATCCGGGATAGTGTCGAGGTGCTTGACGAGCGAGCGCAGCGAGTTGCCATGGGCGACGATGAGGACCTGTTTTCCAGCCTTTATCTGGGGGACGATCTCCTCCTCCCAGTAGGGAAGGGTCCGGGCGACGTTGTCCTTCAGGCATTCGCCGCGGGGGAGCTCGTCCTCGGGAAGGTCCGCATAGCGTCCGTCATCGTAGACCGGGTTGTCCGTATCGCCGGGAGCAAACTCGGGGGGGCGTGTATCGAAGCTGCGCCGCCATATCAGGACCTGATCGTCCCCATACTGTGCTGCGGTCTCTGCCTTGTTGAGCCCTGTCAGGGCACCGTAATGGCGTTCGTTGAGGCGCCAGCTCCGGTGCACCGGGATCCACATCAGGTCCAGTTCATCCAGGACTATCCAGAGGGTCCGTATCGCCCGCTTCAGGTACGAGGTATAGGCGACATCGAAGGAGAACCCCTTCTCCGCAAGCACCCGTCCGGCGGTTTTTGCCTCCTTCAGCCCCTTCTCCGAGAGATCAACATCCTTCCACCCGGTAAACCGGTTTTCCTTATTCCACTCGCTTTCGCCGTGGCGTATCAGTACGAGCCGGTACATCGTCACGTCTCCTGTTCTATCCTTTGGAGTAGGGGACGATAAAGGATGTAGGAGGGGTGCTCCGGACGAAAAAAATGTGGAAAACGCCGCGGGGACATCAGGTGAGCAGCGTCGTTATCAGCGGGATGGTGACGATGCAGAGCATGGTGGTCAGAAAGACCCCGCGGGAGGCAAGGGCGGAGTCGACATGGTACTCCTCTGCAAGCATCACGGTATTTGCGGCGACCGGCATCGCGGCAAGGAGGACCGGCACCCCGAGGAGCAACGGGTCGTCGATGAAGAGGCGCAGGATCAGGTACAGGGCGAGGGGGATGACGACCAGGCGAAACGATGCCACGGTCCAGACCGCCCGGTCGGTGAGGAGCCGTTCTGCCGAAAGGGTCGCAAGAAACGCTCCCACGATGATCATCGCAAGCGGACTGGTGACCGACCCGAGGAGGTTGAGGGCGTCCGCGAAGGGGCCGGGAATACGGGCACCGGTGACAAAGAGGCCGAGGCCTACTCCCGAGGCAACAATGCCGGGGTTCAAAAAGAGTTTTCGATCGAGATACTTGCCCATGTCCGGCCGGAGGAGGACCACCCCGACCGAGAAGACGAGAAGGCTGAAAGTCATATTGAATATCGAGACATAGAAGAGCGATTCCGGCCCGAAGACCGCGGCTGAGACGGGAAATCCCATGAACCCGAGGTTCGAGAAGATCATCATGAACCGGATGACACCCTTCTCAAGGTCCGAGGAGGTGCCGGAGAGCCGGGGGACGAGGAATGCCGCTGCAAAGGAGACGCCGTAGAAGGCGACGAGGACGAGGAGGAGGGGCACCACCTGGGCGAGCATTGCATCGGTGACGGGCACCTGCATGGACTGGAGGATGAGGGCGGGGAGGGTGACGTTGACCACGAACGAGGTGATGCCCGAGATGCTGTCGCGGGTGAGAATCCCTCCTTTCATGCAAAGAAAGCCTGCACCGATGAGGATGAAGAGTATGGCGATGCTGTAGGCGACGGCGAAAAATCCCATGGCGTATGCTTCCGCTTCTCTGTTGTTCAGGAAGGTGCTTGAGGGTTGTGCCCGGCACCGCACCGGTATGCGACCGTGCAGGTGGTCGTAATTCTGCCAAAGAGAGCGGGCGGTGTGGTACAAAAAAAGAGGGTATTACCGTCTCAGCAGATATGCCGCAGCCGCAAGCCCGCACAGTGCAAGTATCCCTACAAAGCCGGGCATGGGGGTTGGTGTCGGCTCTGCGGTCGCCGGCAGCTGGGTCGGGACGGGTGTCGGTG
>JAENZA010000114.1 GCA_016841485.1 Methanobacteriota archaeon | reverse complement strand
TTTGGGCAATCATCCCGCCGATATCCCAGTACAGGCCGACCAGTTCCTTGTTGACCGCCCTGAGCGCCTGATACTGGGCGGCACGAATGCGCTCTTTGACTTCGAGAAGCAGCGAGCCGTAGTCCTCCGGCAGAGTCGAGCCCGTCATATCCCGAGCTCCTCGAAGTTTTTCTTGCTTGTCGCCGCCAGCCCCACGACCTCGTCGAGGTGCTTGCCGGTCGCTGGGGGTGTGTAACCGACGACCGCCTCAAAGATGCACGCGAAGACGGCGAACGGCGTCCGGTGTTGCTGGCAGTTGATGTACACTGGGGCGATCTGCTGCGTCGTCTCCTCGATCTCGGCGAAGAGTTCGCGGATCTGGGCGTCGCGGTGGTGGAGCTCGTCGGGCATGTAGGTGAACTCGAAGACCTCGCGGTCGCGGAAGAGCGTCTGGTCGTAGCGAAGGGTGTCTCTCTGTCTCACATATCGATATATATCTAAAATCTCCCAGCTCAATGTCTTTTTTCACGTCGACACCTTGGAGGACCTTTCGTGCGTACTCGATGTTCCCAGCAGAGGCCAGTGCAATGGCGAAATCATAGTTCATTAGCGGATCAGGGTTTGTGAGATGATCTGCACGTTCATCGAGTGAGACTCCCAGCAATTCGAGGAGTTTATCTAACGGTTCATCCTTCAGGTCGTTAAATGATCCCTCATATTGAAGCGGCTCATTCAGTTCAGAAGAGTGAAGCAGATCAAAAAGCATCCGGGCATAGGCAATACTCCTAGTATCGCCGGATACGACTAATGCGAGAGGAACATCATACTTTCTCATTTACCCCTACCTTACGCTGGGTATTCCTATTTTGTTTAAAAGAAACTTGTGTTTTCTGTTTTTAACTCCAATCACTGCATTTGATCGCCGTGGAGGCTGTTTCTCTGCCTCATGGTGCTCGTTCAGGGGATGGGAATGCCCAGATTGACAAGGAATTAGGAATTAAAACGAGCGGACCCTTTTGAGAATCAAAACCTTGCTATTCAACAGCACTTCAACCAAATTTTGATCTGGTCGCTCAATAACTTCGATTCAAATGGGTATCTTTATATCTCGATGTCCGAAATGCCCTCTGATCCACATGGACACTCCAATCGGGCTCTTGCGGCAATTCCTATCGGTCATCCTAAAGTTTATAGCAATCGCCGTTGGAGTCGTGGTTATTTCTATCGCGTTCCTCCTCGTCTATGGAATTTTGTTCTCGGGTGCAACAACCGAGGTATCGCCGAATTCTGTAAGCGAATTGATTCAGCAGGGTGGGTACGAGTATAACCTTGGTTGTGATGCAGTTGCGAACGGGAATGCATATTTTGAAAAATACGAATGGGACGCGGCTTACAGTAGTTACTCTGAGGCTTCTAGGCGTTATTCTGCGGCAGAGCAATATTATTCAGACGCAAAAAGACTTGGATCGAATAGTGAATACTCTGGAGATCTCCAAACCTGGGAAACATACGCTCACTTACTAACATTAGCCAGTCAGTCAATGATGGAAGCCAGTCTGTTGGCATCGGACGGCAAAGACTGGGATCTGGTTCTTGAGAAGGTGCATGAAGCAGGTCAGTATATGGATTTACTTGAAGAAACCGCCTCAACGACAGCGGCACAAACGTCTTCAAGCACACCTATCAGCGAAGATAATTTGCAGATCTCCGGATTACTTCTGGCAATGCCAAAACAGGATGAAATTAAGTCATATCTGTCCAACTATGGCCTGGATGCATCTAACACACATGCATATCTATTGTTCCAGACTGACGGCGTGTATCTGGTTATTACGGAGAATACAGATGTAGACGTAGATTTAACACCCGCTAACGTAGCTGGGACTGCTTACAACATCGACTTCAATTCGGCAAGAGCTCCTGAAGAACTGAGATCACTGCAACCAAAAGGTGTACTGATTGCCGATTCTGTTAGGGTAAGCGAACCCATTTCTGCAACAGTCGAGGAGATTAATCAAAATCCCTCAAAGTTTGCTTTTAAGCGGGTGAAAATCCGGGGAACCTATCTTGTTACCTCCTGGAAGGTCGGCTACTCGGAGTACAACACCCAGCACAGTTTCGGCAACGGTATCCTTGCAGACAGGTTCCCTGCAAGCGACGACACAGAAATTATTGAAACACTTGACCCATATCAAACCACCTGGCAGGTACGGTATGGAGACGTTGTTGGAACGGTATTATACCCTACCGATGAAGTAATTCAGGTTTTCCAGTATTCAACCCCGCAGGCAGTAAGCGAGATCCAGAGTGAGATACCGCCTGCGCTCCTCGTAGAGCAGATTCAGCAGGCTGCAATCCAGCATGTACAGATTAACGATCTCCGTTCCAATCCATCTCGGTATGATGGACAGGTCGTGAGAGTGCGCGGATATGCGTTGGGCGCCGATGTCCCTGTAAGGGAAGTGGCAGCCCAAGTGTCTCAGAACTTGAAGTATGTCCCGGTCGACGTAAACATCCGTGGCGTGGCTGTTGCCGATAGTCCTTCACCAACCTCCTGGATAGCCTTAGCCAGTTTGAATAGCGAACTCGTCTCCGGAACCCAGTACATTTACGGATTATACGAGTTCGATATTGCGGTTACCTTTGTTGATGGGGTCTACGAGCCACTGTACTTTGTGATCGCTAAAAAGGAGCTGCCTTTTGCGGTGCCCACTGAGGTTCCGCAGACAACATATACATACGTTCCGACAGCCGTACCAACCCCTTACCAAAGCATCGGCTATATCTATGTCTGGTCAAACCCTGCTGGTGCAAGCGTCTATGTTGATGGAACGTATTTGGGAGTAACCTCTAGTTCTCAGTACCTTCCCATCGCAGCGTACTCGGGGTCGCACCAAGTAACGGTTTACAAGAACGGATATGAGGAATATTCGACAAGCGTCACGGCGAGTTCCAGTGATCACCCGAAGGTTGACGCATATCTGTCACCCATCTCGACTCCAACGCCAACTTGGACATATGTGTCTCCTGCGAGTACATCTGTGACGACCGCAATACCTACTCCATCTCCGACGCCTTCATATCAATATCCCCGCTCCATGTACGCTGAAGGCGACGTAAATCCAGAAGTCAACCCAATGATGTATTATCAAGGGAATGCTGCGTGGGATTATAACGACAGAAGCATCGGAGCAGATCTGGGCTCGGCGCGGCAAATTAGCAGCTTAACTATTACCAATGCTGGAAGTTACCAATGGTCGAGGATTGACGCAACAGACGTTTCGATCTATTATAGTGATGATAACCAGTATTACTCACGGTATACGGGATCCTTTACGTACTATGCCTCGGCAAGCGGGGGTGCAACGATTTCCGGCTTAGACATTTGTGCAAGATACATCAAACTTCATCAATCCAAATATCATGACAAGGTGTGGGATTTTAATTGCGTTACGTGTCTGTCAGATGGGCCTGGCGGTTCGCCACAGGTCTACTAATAGCAAGATTCATCGGCTGGGCTAAAAGTGGGGGTAGTTCCCGATGTCACGCCATCTGCTCCCCGGGAGCGCCCTTCCCTGCAAAAATCTCCCGCAAATGCTCCCGACCGCTCGACTCCGGGATCTCCCGTCCCTCCCCCGGGCGGGATCTAGCCAGAGGCCGATAGCCACCTTCACTTCGCTGAGTGCCTCCTCTTCGGTCTCGCCGAGCGCGGAGCACCCCGGAACCTCCGGGACGACGGCGATGAACCCCTCTTCCTCGCCGCTGTAGAAGATCACAATTGCGTAGTTATGCGGCACCTCAATCACGCCGATCATCACCCCGACCCTGCGGAACCTCACCGGGCCGTTGAGTGTACAGTTCGACACAATCCAACGCCCTTTCAAATGCCTCCTCGAAATTCGGGACAGCCTTCATCTGATGCCGGAGCGATGCGCTCCAGGACGCTGAGAACCGTTCACACTTCCCCGCGAGCAAGGAGTTGTCCGGCACGACCTCCTTGCATTCGCATTTCCGGTGGAGAATGCCCCTCACGGCGTCTGGGTCCACGCGGTCGGCCAGGTGCCGGATATCGTAGATATCCCGGGGGCGTACCCGCTGGAAGAGAGAGCGGATCTTCTCGGCCATGATCTCCTCCAGGCAGTAACAGGTCACCCCGGCGGTGAGTTTGTCCGAGTACGGGTGGTAGATCCGTCTCTCCTCAACAGGGAGCAGAACGCTTTCGTTACTCATGGTCGTGAGGTCGATGATGATCTTGGTCGGGGTGGATGCGTTCATGGGGATGATCCTGAACATGGCCGTCGCCCGGAATCCGGTTTTCGTCTCGATAATGCTGATATCCTCCTCGAACCTGATGCCGCTCTCCTCTCGCGCGCGGGATACCGCGTCCTTCACTGCCTCCTGCAGGCCCTCCTTTTCGTACGGCTCCAGCAGGGTGAAGTCGAGATCGTCCGAGAAGCGGTAGTTCTCGATGAAGACTTTCCGGATCCCTGTCC
>JAENZA010000113.1 GCA_016841485.1 Methanobacteriota archaeon | reverse complement strand
ACGTGGGGAGGAGAGCCCCCGGCGGTGGAGGTGTATCACCACCCACCGGGCCATCGTCCTGACTTCAATGCGATCATCCCGCTCTGCGAGATCGAGAAGACCGGTCCCGTAGTTGCTGAGTTCGTTTATGATCGTGCGTTCCTCGGGGAACGCCAGATCGACGGCAACCTCCTTCTGGTCGCGGGCAGGGAACGGGTTATCTTCAGCAGCGTGGGAACGGAACCAGTCAACCACATCTTTTCGCCGCCGCTGGCAGACATGGTCTTTCGCCAGGGCCCGGTTGATCACCGGCTCATGCGGCGGGCCGGTTACAATCCCGCAGTCGAGCATGGTAAGGAGGCTCGCAAAGGTATCGGTATAGCCGTTATGGGGTGTTGCAGTGAGCAGCAGGAGATGTTTTGTCTTCCTCGCGACCTCCTTCGCCAGGGTGTGCCGGAGCATGCCAGTGCTCTCTTTCTCAGCACTCTGGTGGGGTTTTGCAGCGAGATGTGCCTCATCGATGATCACAAGATCCCAGTCCGCGCTGATCGCAAAGGGACGGACCCGCTCGGATTTGATGTAATCGATGGAGGTAATGATGCATGGATAATAATCCCAGGGATTCGCCCCCGGTGAAATACCCCTCTCAAGGCCGCGGAGATGCACCGACGAAAAAATCTTTGCATCAATCTGGAAGAAGTACCGGAGCGCATCCTTCCACTGCTCCCGAAGGTTCTGCGGGCAGATGATGAGGATCCGGGATGCCAGGTTCCGGGACTTCAATTCAGAAGCGATAAGTCCGGCCTCGATCGTCTTGCCAAGCCCGACATCATCGGCGATCAGCATCCGAACCCGTGCCCCCTGGTTCAGGGCCATGATCACGGGAGCCAGCTGATATTCTGTCGGGATGACCGCACTCTTCCGCAGGCTCATCAACGGTGCAGTCCCATGCACCATGGAATACCGGAACGCCTGCACCAGCAGGCGGTTGGTGGCGACATCTCCGACTATCTCCGGGTCCGGCGGATGAATTCTCCCCCTCTTAATCCTTTCAAACGGTGTGAAGAAACGATGCTGCTCTGCGGAATCGCTGTCGATACAGGTCGCGCAAAGGACGTCCCCGTCGATCGAATCAACTCGCCACAGGCGGCTCCTTAACGATACAATATCTCCTGAACGATATCCCATAAGCTCACCGGGTTTGGATGCCCTAAAGAGGCAATCGGAATCAGAAGAACGATCTTTTTCCAAACACTATAAGCAATTCTCTTTTTATCCCAGAAGAACAAGTGTCTCACATGGAGCACTGGCTTGCAATATCCAACCGTGCAAACTCGGAGATCACGATCAAAAGGCAGATCTGGGGGGTCCCGAAAAGATACATCAACCAGATCAGCAAGACCCGGCCCGGCGACACCCTGCTTGTCTATGTCGGGCAGCAGGTGGTTGATAAGGATACCACCCTCCCGCCGGCGATCACCGGGAGTTTCGAGATTGTATCAGAAGTCTATGAAGATTCATCAAAGGTCTTCACCACTCCTCCGAAGCTCGGGAACGAGACCTTCCCTCTACGGATCAAACTGCGCCCGATCAGGATCTTCGATCCGCCGGTCGAGTTTAAGCCCCTGATCCCGAAACTCGCCTTCGTTACTAACAAAACACAGTGGTCTGGGCACATCAGGGGCCAGGCGATGCGGACCATCCCCGAAGAGGACTACCAGTTGATAATGAGTCAGGGGTAAAGGAGGAAGCGTATGTCCGAGATCACCGGTGTCACCTTCCCAGTCCCGAAGAATTACATCCCGCGCTTTTTCAAAGACGGCAAGACCGTCTTCATCAAACCCGCCACCGTCTTCAAAGAACTCCGGAGCGGGATGAAACTCGTCTTCTACCAGTCCCACGAGGACACCGGCTACATCGGGGAGGCGACGATCAAGCGGATCGTCATCAACGACGACCCCCTCGCGTTCTTCGAGACTTTCGGCGACGTGGTATTCCTCACCCGGGAGGAGGTTGAAGCCTACGTACAGAACCAGAAGCGGTGGCAGGGGGTCCGGGTCAGGAAGGGCGAGGCGAAGAAGAGAGCGTGGATGGCTCTCGAACTTGAGGATATCCGCCCCTACGAGAAGGTCCGGAAGCCAGAGCGGTTTGTGCCGGTCGGAGGTAAGTATCTGCGGGAATAAAAAACATAAGCAATATTACATCTTTCCAGATACGTCCAAGGCCCAGGAGCTTAAAGTTCCTTGTCACAATCAGTAAATCTTCTCATTGCAATAGCGAGGATAACCTATAGCCGCTGGTATCGATGTTCAAATGTCACAATCGCACTATAATTAGCGGCGCATCAGCCGGGATCTACCTTCCAATATCTTTTACACACCATGGCTCAAGGTAGACGAGCTCACTAACAAATCCCTGCGGTACATGCTTTCATTTAGATAGTTAGTGCTAGCGTCACCCTTTCCCCTGCGGTCGAGCATTGGGCAGCACGGTAGGTACAGAGGCCTCCAGATCTGCTCGATCGCCTTGACGCCACCTCCCTCCCGAACCACGGGAGAAGATTCCATTCAGAAGAGAATCACTAAGTACATAAAAGACAAGGGCTAAAAGGAGATTTAAGATTTTAATGATTCCAAAATCTGATTTAGACCGGTTCGAATCCAGCATATTTTCAAACGTGAGACTGAAAGGCTCCGAACCGACATCCAGCCTAGATTCCCCTCTTGTCTCTTCGAAAATCTTTACTCCAGAGTCCCTTTACTGTGCAGGAAATGTGCATACTGGAGATTTTGTCAACCAGAGGATTTGCAGAGGGTTGTCCCTTGGAATGATTAGGTGTCGTCCAATTCCGAAGAGAGTGGATGACGAAAGGAGGTGTTAGACAGAATGGAAACGCGAGAAATCGTCATTCTTGCCAATTCAAGGAGGCATGGAGGACATTGCATCGCTGGAAAAGATCTAACAACAGGCCAATGGATCCGCCCGATCAACATCGGCTCCAGCGCAAGAGACGACCCCGCTACATTTCGAGAAGATGATCTCGACCGATTATTTGGAGACGCATTTGGCCCTAAACTCCTCGATTGTGTTCGGATAGAATATGGTGAAAGCTGTCCAGCCTCGTATCAGCCGGAGAATATCTCCATAAGCGGGGGAGTATGGGAAAGACTCAAGTCTTTTCCTCGAGCACGTCTGCCGAGTTTAGAAGACAGAGCACCAATGGTCTGGCTCGGGAGGCGAGATCCGTATTCCGATTCGATACCGGCACGGGATGTCCTAGAAAAACCCCTATTATCATCCTTATGCTTGATTCATTTGACGAAGCGAGATAATGATGTAAAAGTGCATCATACCACTTCGAGAAGGGGAAGTCCACAACATAGGTTGAGATTCACCTACGACATGAAAGAATATGATCTTGTTATTACGGATTATGCATACGAGAGTTCAGCCAATGCCAGGACCAACAATGACGATCGCATCTTTGAAGATTGTTATGTGACTGTAGGAGTGGGAGGAGAATTTAAACCAGATTCTGATTCTTACGGCTTGCATTATCGTTTCATTGTAGGAGTAATTCCGGCTGGAGATCTGAACCCCATCTCGGAAAAATATGCTGTTCACGTGGACAACCTGCCTGTACTTACTGCCTCGGGGCCTACTGCTCCATCTGAATCGGATATTTCCTCGTCTTTGAGGGACACAACCCTAACACCACATGAGGGGATTCATACTCCTCATAAGCCCGGCAGCCCTATACATAGTACCCGAACTACGGAACGATTTGGCGAATTAGCCTGGGAGATTGATCCCGATGATATATCCGACGATGTCCTCCTCGAAGAGGCATACGAACTTCAAACCTACATTGATGAATTGAAAGGGGAAATGAAGCGAGTTACTAAACTCTATACAGCCCTCATAAATCGCGCAGAAGACAGTGGAACCTTGGACAGGGGTCCCTACAGGCTGGTTACTAAAGAAACCCCTCGGCGCAAGGTTCTCCCCAAGCTTTTTTATGCGAAATATCCCGACATCTTTGTCAGCATCGCCAAGGTGAGCGTGGGAGACGCAGAGAAGCTCGTCGGAAAAGCAGGGCTTGAGGGATTGGTCGAGGTTGAAACCTTGACAAAGACAACTATCGAATACGTTGGAAGGAAAGCAAGCTACCAGACTGTAACGGATATTAGCGATGAGTGAGTTGGCAGGAGAAGATATTAGTTGGCGGACGAAGAATGATACAACACTGAAAAAGAGATCGGTGTTGAGTAGAGAATATCAAGATAGTTGATCAAGGGGAATAGTCACCTATCAAGACGGTAGCATAATCGCAGACCAAGCACGACAGGAGAAATACGTCAATGATTAACAACTCAAGTCAACTTCGATGTTATACAATCGGGCACTCTGATTACCCGTTGGACGTACTTCTATATTTTCTGAAAATCTTCGATATAAACTGCATTGTTGATGTGAGAAGTGCCCCATACAGTCGT
>JAENZA010000112.1 GCA_016841485.1 Methanobacteriota archaeon | reverse complement strand
GTCGCCGCCCAGTACGGCATCCCGCAGGTCGTGATGAACGATGCGTGGTACGGTGCGGCCTACTGGGCCGCGGTGAACCTCGAGGTGAACAGGACGACGCTCGGCCTTGATGCGGTGGAATACTTCTTTTCATATGACGAATGCCGCAAAACGCCGGTGAGAAGCGAGCCGGTAAAGATCGCCGGGGCCGCCGGTGCGGGCATCACCGTTGCGGTCTGGCAGGGCGATTTCCGCCTCATCGGGCCGCACCTGCCCGCGGGGCATCTCCTCACCGTCCTCGACCTCTTCGGCAAGAAAGAGCACGAACGCATGGAACGGGAACAGGAAGCGCTCAGGCAGCGCATAGGCGGCATTGTTTTTATCCCATAGGGTGCACATTATACGGGGACTAGTCCGGGTGGTTAGGCGTCACCTGTAACCCGAAACCGCCGATATGCGGGGGACGAACACCGGGGGCGGCTCTGTCGACCTGCCCGAATCCTTCGTTCCTGACTGAGAAGCCTTGTCCTATGAGGTCGATGGCGAAGATCCCTTCATTCCGGAGGGAATGAACATCTTCTCGCTGCGGAGACTGGCCGAGGCCCGGAAGGGAGCAGGCTTACCGCGGACATCCGGCGCCCATGGGGGTGCGGGGTGGAGGATGGAGCGGAGGAGGACTGCAGGCACGTGTTGTCAACTCCGGAAGGTCCCCATCTTTACTAGAACAATAATACCCGGATTGATTTTTCATGGCAAAAGTGACCATCATCGGCGCATCAGGCCATGTCGGCAGATACACAGCTCTCGCGGTATCCTACATTCCCTACGTGGACGAGATTGTCCTCTTCGGCAGGGAAGGAAGCGAGGAAGTGCTGCACGGCCTTGCCTGTGACCTGCATGATTCATTTGCCGCCCGCGGAACCACGCTGGAGGCGGTTTTTTCCACCAGCCCGAAGGACCTGGAGAACTCCGATATCATCATCCTCACCTCGGGAGTCCCGCGACGGGACGGACAGGACCGGATGGACCTCGCCCATGCCAATGCCCGGCTGGTGGCACAGATGGCGGCGATGGTCGGGTGGTATGCCCCCAAAAGCCTCTTTCTCATCGTCTCCAACCCGGTGGATGTGATGACGGCGGTCGCGCTGAAATACTCCGGCATGAAGGCCAACCAGGTCTTCGGCCTCGGGACCCACCTGGACTCCATGCGCCTGAAATGGAATATCGCCCACTTCTTCGGGGTGCATGTCAGCGAAGTGCACACCCGCATCATCGGCGAGCACGGCGACTCGATGGTCCCCCTCTGGTCCGCAACGACCATCGGCGGTATCTCCATCCAGAACCTCCCCCGCTTCGAACAGCTGCCCGAGGAGCAGATCATGAAGAACGTGAAGACAGCCGGTTCGCATATCATCCGCCGCATCGGGGCGACCGTCTACGGACCGGGCGATGCCATCTCCACGATCGTCCGTACGATCCTCGGTAATGAAAACCGGATCCTCACCGTCTCCGCCCTGATATCCTCCGAGATCAAGGATGTCGCCGATGTCTGCATCGGCGTCCCTGCCAAGCTGAACCGGGACGGAGTCTTCCCCCTCGCCATCACCATCGACGAGAAAGAGGTCGAAGAGTTCCGCACATCGGCGGACAAGATACGGGCGGTCACGAAAGAAGTCCTCGACAAACTGGACACCGACGGGTGCTAAAAAACAGGGCGGCTCCGGGGCCGCCGGAACCGGAGAGACACTGCTCTTTTCCTTGGCGCATCTTTTTTATTTGAATTCGTAGTATTTGCGCAGCCAGTCACGGATCTGCTCGGACTCGATCCAGCCCCGGTCGAGCTGGTCCACGTAACTGTCGATGAGGTCCGCCTGCGAGAGGATCTTGTCCACGACCTCCTCGTCCTCGATGTTGAGGATGGCAAGGCCCACGATCGCCTGCAGCGGATTTCTCAGGTGGTCGTTGAGGATCGCAAACTGGACCATGTTCTGTTCGATCTGGGCGAAGGCCTCACCCTTCAGCCGTTCGATCGAGCGGCGTTCCGTGATGTCACGGGCCATGGAGAGGACCGCCGGTTCGCCGTCCTTCATGAAGATGTGGGCGCTGACCTCGAAGGGCATCTTCGTCCCGTCCTTTGCGACCAGCTCCGTCTCGTAGAGGAGGGTCGTTGTGGCCCGCAGCCGGGCGATCCGGTCGCTCATCACCGCGCTCTCGGTCGAGATCATGATCTCGGAGGGGCGCATCGTCAGAAACTCCTCCCTGCTGTACCCCAGCGAGGAGATCGCGGCGTCGTTGGCATCGATGAAGGTCCCCAGAAATGCGTTCGTGTTCCCATCGCCGTCCCCTTCGCTGCCGAGGCGGTTTACGAGCACGACATCCTTTCCCGAGTTGAAGAAGAGCCGGTACCGCTCCTCGGTCTCGGTCAGGCGCCCCTTCAGCTGGTTCTGGGAGGTCTCGAGTTCCCTGAGCATCACGTTGCAGGAGCGCGAGAGCGAGGTGATCTCGTCGTCCCCGTCCTCCGGGACGCGTGCGGAGAAATCCCTCTCGTCGCCGATCTCCCCCATGCGCCCGGAGAAGGACGAGAGACGGGAGAATACGAATATGTGGAGCAGCCCTAAGAGGATGACCCCGAAGACCAGCCCGGTCAGAAGAATCCATCCCATGAAGTAGGTGGTGGTCTTCTGCCCCTGCAGGGAGATGTCGCGGGGCATCTCCACCTTAAGGATGACCGCGGGGTCGCCGTAGAGGTCATTTGCGAAGACGTATCCCTCCATCGTCTCCCTGGTAGGCGCGGTCAGGACGACGGGGGAATTGACCCCGAGAAGATCGCTGCCATGCCAGTTCAGAAACGGCTGCCCCGCGGTTCCGGCCGCAAGGTCCGGGCTGACGATTGCCGCGAGCTCCTCGTAGGTGAGGATGGTGATGGGGAAGAGCGAGAGCGACTCCAGGCGGGCAACCTCCTGTTCGCCAAAGACCCGTCCCATCGATATGGTCCCCAGGAGCGTCCCGTCGTCTGCGAGTATCTGTTGCGATGAGACCATGTACGGGGTGCCCGAGAGCATCAGGATGCCCAGCACCTGGTCATCGCTGATGGCCATGGTGGGAAACGAGTAGATCGAATCCAGGTGGTGCCGCAGGGCCTCGGACATCGGACCGGCGCTCTGCGTAGCGGCATCGAACGAACGCCCCTCGACGAGTGTGCCCCGGCTGTTGGTCAGGACGATGAAGCTGACCCCCACCTGCTCGAAGACAGCATCGTTGATAAACGGCGGCGCCCCTCCGGGGACGCTTTTTATGTAGGCGATGAGGTCATCGCGGTGCGCCCATTCGAGAGTGACCGAGTGGAGCATATTCATGTCCGAGGCGAGGATGTAGGCAACCTTGTCGGTATCCTGCATCGCCTTCGTATCCTCGACCGCATTGAATCCCTCCTTGACGAAGAGCTCCGATGCCGCGAAGATAACGATAACAAGGGCAATGACAACGCATACCACCATCAGCGTCGTCTTAGAGGTAATTTTCAAATAGCACACCCGCCACGGGCAGACCCGGCCGCACCCAACCGGGCTGCTTTTCCGTTATAGAATACTCACAGCTATTTAATAATAAATACTCCTGAACCGCAGGAAAAACGACTAATCAGAAGGAAAAGGACAAAACGAAATGAAAAAAATGATGGATTGGAGAGCCGGTTCAGGTCAGGGTTACGGAGATGATCTCGGCGGATTCTACACCCTCGAGGTTGCGAAGGGTCTCTTCTGCCTCTTCGGTCGTACCCTCGCCGTCGGGGACGACGATGGCAAGCTTAAGGCTTGAAAGACCGAATCCGATGGGTTCTTCCACCATGTCCATGGTACCGGGGAGCCGCTCCTTGATCAGCACCTTGAGTGCCTCGAGGTCAATGTCGGGAGACTCGGGCATGACCTTGATGATAACAGCAACATCACCCATGTCTAAGGCCCCACGAATCCGCATTTCTTGCATTCATACTGGATACTCTGGTGCCTGCAGCTGTGGCACCGGTTGATGATCTGCCTGCATTTCGGACATTCGAAGGTCGTCCAGCCGGGCTCGGCCAGAGGGACATTGCAGGATGTGCATTTTTCTACCGCCATGTATTGTTCCTCATGTAAGTGTCAACTTAAAAGTAACGAATAAGTTCGACTTCTCGCGTCTTAAAATATTGGTTTGATATACGTTCCCTCGACCGCGGTTCCGGCAAGGAACATCCGCACCCGTCCGGGCCGTCTCCCGTTGAGGATGCAGGCGAACGTCCCGTGGCCGAAGAGGTAGGGGAGGACGCAGGGGTCTACGACGTCGGTTGCCACCGGGGCGGTGATCTCTTTTTGCACGCCTCCTTCGGGACCGGGGATGCCGTCCACCGATTTGAGGAGCAGGAGCGGCGCCCCGCGGCGGTCCGCCACCCATGCCGCGATCGTGTCCGAGGTCACCTTCCAGGTGTGGGGGAGGGGGTCTTCCGTACGCATCGGTTCATAGGGGAGGAGGACGCAGACGCCTTTGACCGGGTCATC
>JAENZA010000111.1 GCA_016841485.1 Methanobacteriota archaeon | reverse complement strand
CAAGCAGCGCAAAACAGGACCTCTCGCGACTGGATACCGAGATTCAGACACTTGAAGCAGGAGAAGCAGTCATAAGCACTATCGGGATCCCGTTTCCGGTGAGCACCCGGATCCATCTCTTCGAGGAGTACATCCTGGATCTGAACGGAAGGCCGGGGCCAAGGCCGATAGATGACGGGCTCGATACGGCGTTTTAGATGCAACGCACGAAGGTGATGGTGGCAGGATACTATCCCGTTTCTGCCGTCCCTTCACTGAATTGCTTGGCGCCCAGGGGGCGTCAGGATTGCTGAACGTTCTCTACTTTACGGATCGAGACACAGTTGATGACCGCATCCCCGCTCAAAATGTAGCGCTTGACGACGGTTCCGAGCACCTCGACCACATCCCCCTTCTGCACGTCTTCAGAGGGCGAGGTGAACATCTTGACCGATATCTCACCTGTCCGGTCGGCGACGAGGTACTGCGGCCGGTTGAGGAACTGGAAGCGCACCTGCTCGATGACGCCCTTTATGCGCACAGGCTCGCCGATCATGCTCAGGTTGATCGCCCGAATCCGGACGTTCTTTGCCTCCTGCTCATACATCGGTACCAGTGATGCATACTGCTTCTGGCTCATGTAGTTGAGCGCTGCCGGGATGATCAGGAGCAGGGCGAGTACCGGGACTCCCCAGACAAGGATCGACGTCTCTCCTGTGGCGATAACCGTACCGAGTAAAATAATTGTGAAGATACCAAAAGCGGCCAGGGATATGGCCGATATCTTCACATTGATGTTTCCGATTCTCATCTGGTATCTCTTTACTTGAGTGCCGCAATCTCCTTCCTGAAGGCGACCCAGTAGAGCACACCGACGAAGACCATCCCGCCGACAATGTTGCCGATGGTTGCCATGATGACGTTGTTGGTCCACATCGTCACCCAGGTCAGGGTCTCCAGCTTGGCGAGACCGATTGTGGTAATCTGGTCAGGGCTCAGGTAGCCGCTGGTCATGAGACCGGCAGGGATGAAGTACATGTTTGCGACACAGTGCTCGAATCCGGTGGAAACGAAAGCCATGATCGGGAACCAGATTCCGAAGAACTTGCCGATCAGGTCGTCGGCACAGATACCCAGCAGGATAGCCAGGTTGACGAGCCAGTTACAGGCGATTGCCTTGAGGAAGAGCGACCACTGTGCCAGCGCGCCGACATAGGATACTTTCGCGATTGCAATATTCACGGCACTGAGACCGAAAGCGGTGACGGTCGGAGCTCCCGCTGCACTGAAGTTTGTCAACGGGCCATTGGCCATGATATACGCAAACAAGATCGAACCGATAAGGTTGCCGATGTATACCCAGAGCCAGAGGTTGAGTACATTGGCCCAGCTGATCTTGTGGATGAAGGCTGCCATCGGGGCGAGCATCGCATCGCCGGTGAAGAGTTCCGCACCGGTCAGAACGATGATAATAAGCCCCACGGGGAAGACAGCACCGAGAATCAGTTTTGCGAAACCTGCACCGAGGAATGTCGCCACACCGGTACTGCAGACCGTTGCAAGGGCACCACCCATGGCGATGTAGGATCCCGCCATGAGTCCACGGAGAAGCATATTCCATGCTGGCAGGCCGGTCTTGTACTTCCCGGCATCACCCGCTTTTGCCACAATAGCAACTGGAGGATGGAACACCATTTTTTTTACACCTCTCTAAACGTCCTACCTATACCATCAAGTCATCAGAGTGTATAGGTCTAATTAACAGTAAATCGGGACGGATATTAATATCTTTCGAAGTGTGCGCAGGATTCGTCGAATTAGTGTCTGTCCTTTTTCATCCGGTGCGATATAAGATAACACAATTCTGTAAACAACGTCCCTGTATTAATTACCATTTTTGACGGAAATCACCCTCCAAGCATTTATCCCCCGGTTCTCACGATGTCAGAGCAGCGGTAAAAGAAGAGGGCGCGCCGGGACGGCCGGCGGTGATGCGAAACCCTTTAGTGGGATACTGCCACATGAAGTCAACCACTTTAATAAATGGTTAAATAGATATATTTCATCTATCGCATGCAGATCGAGGAAACCATCCCTCCCTACAGGAGGATCATACTCATCGCTATCATTGTCGGGCTCATCTCCGGCATCGGCGCCCTGTTCTTTTTCGAAGGGCTGAAACTAGGAACTGCGTTTTTCATGGAAGGCATTGTCGGATTCCACCTCCCGAAGGAAGGGCAGACCCTCCAGGATATCGGTCAATGGGCTCTTCCCGATCATCTCTGGATGATTCTCCCTGTCATCTGTTTCGGAGGGCTCCTCTCCGGCCTCCTGGTCTATACCTTTGCACCGGAGGCGGAAGGCCACGGGACCGATGCGGCAATAAGGGCGTTTCATGGAGGGGGACGGGTACGCTGGCGCGTCCCCCTCGTCAAAGCGATCACTGCCGTCCTGACCATCTCTACGGGGGGGAGCGCCGGGCGTGAAGGGCCAACTGCACAGATGTCAGCCGGTTTCGGTTCGATCGCCGCCGATCTTTTAGGCCTCTCCGCCCGTGAGCGGAGGCTTGCTATCGCCACCGGTGTCGGCGCAGGAATCGGCACGATCTTTATGGCACCTCTGGGAGGGGCAATTCTCGCTGCGGAGATCCTCTACAAACAGGACTTCGAAGCCGAAGCGATCGTTCCCGCTTTCCTCGCCTCTGTCATCGGATATGCCATCTTCGGCCTCGTTGAGGGTTTCGAACCGGTCTTCGGCCCCTGGGCAACCTCCTGGAACGTCTTCCAGATCCCTCTCTTTATTCTCCTCGGCGTGGTCTCGACGGCAGTCGGCCTGATATACATAAACACGTTCTATGGCGCAAACAGGGTATTTAAAGGGATATTCCGTCGTTTCAACCTTCCAAACCACTTTAGACCCCTTGCCGGGGCATTTCTCACCGGCACGTTTGTTCTTACTCTTGCGGCTCTCTCTCCCGAAGCGGCAATCGTCGGGCTCGGCAGCCTCGGAACCGGATATGGCTTTACACAACTCGCGCTTTATAATATGCTCCCGATCGGGGTGCTGCTTTTCCTCCCGTTTGCGAAGATCCTGACGACGTCGCTCACCATCGGCTCCGGGGGGAGCGGCGGCGTCTTCGCGCCGGGATTGGTGATAGGCGGGGCTACGGGAGGCGCCTTCGGATCCCTGCTGCATCTCGCGCTCCCGGGGATTGTGCCTGCCGGATCGGTGCCGGTCTTCGTTGTCGTCGGGATGATCGCCCTCTTCGGTGCGATCTCCCACGCACCGATCGCGGTCATGATCATGGTCGTGGAGATGACCGGCGACTTCTCCCTGCTCGTGCCGGCGATGGGTGCCGTCTCGGTGGCGGTCCTCCTCATCGGTCAGTCCACCATCTTCCGTGAGCAGGTGCTGAACCGGTCCCAGTCGGCCGCTCACCGGGACGAGTATATGATCGAAATACTTCAGGATATTCATGTGGGTGACATTATGGTTCCCCGCGACCGAATCGTCACCGTATCGCCTGGTGACACCACCGGGCGGGTGCTCCGCCTGATTGATGAGACGCTGCATACCGGGTTTCCAGTGCTTGATGGAGAAGGGAAGCTCGTCGGCATTATCGCTCTCGATGATGTCAGAGAGAACCGGATAAATGGCGAGCATGACGTACCGGTGGAGAATGTCATGAGTTCACGGGTGTTCACCGTGCATCCTGCCTGTACGCTACGCGAGGTTCTGGATCTGATGACCGAACACGACATCCACCACCTGCCCGTTGTCCCGGTGGAGGACCCGAGGACGCTCTCGGGATTTGTCGCCCGAACAGACATCATGAAGGCCTATGTCAGGAGAGCGTCGCAGCCTGGGGGAAAACGCCGCTTTACCGGGCACAGCACCCTGATCGAACCGGGGATGGCGGTAGAAGGCAGCCCTGACGGGAAAAAAGGGACCGATGGTTGATCGGAGATCAACGGAAGACGTCGAAGATCTGATCGCTCCCGGTGGCGATGAGTCGGTCGCGTTCCGTCCTCTCCTCGACGAGTGCGAGCACTGGCGGGGTCATATCCTCGCCCGGGTGGAACCCGAAGAGTTTCTCGAGATCGGTCTGGATGGCGTGGAGGAAGACCGAGTTTGATATCTCCACGGGGCAGAGTTCCTCGCACTGGCCGCAGTTTACGCAGGAGTCGGAGATGTGCGCGAAACGGATCAGGTGGAACATGAACGGCGGCGGGATCACGCCGGGCTCGACCAGGTAGTCCTTCTTTGCGCTGCAATCGATGCAGTAGCAGATCGGGCAGTTCTCTATGCAGGAGTAGCACTTGATGCACCGGGAGGTCTGCTCCCGGATCCGGTTTAAGCGCTCCGTGCCCTCACCAAGCGCCCCGAAGTAGCGCGCCCGCCACTTGTCACCGAGTTTCAGCATCGCGTTCTCGACCTTGCCCCGGATCTCGATCCCCTTCGGGTTCGCGGGCTCGGTGGCGACGGCCCCGGCCTTCACGGCCGCATCAAGGAGGTTTGCGCCCTTCTCAGAGCCGATCT
>JAENZA010000110.1 GCA_016841485.1 Methanobacteriota archaeon | reverse complement strand
CTGTCGGGTTGCCCTCGTTGAGGCTCGTCAGGACAAAGAGATCACAGGCGTTCACCCAGAGGGGGATCTCGTCGTGCGGCTTCCCGCCGGGGAGCACGACGTAGTCCTCAAGCCCGAGCGAGCGAACCTGCCGCTCAAGAGCAGTACTGAGCTTCCCGGCACCGACGATCACGCACAGTATGTCTCTTCTTTCCCGAACGATTCTCTGGACGGCTTCGACCAGATACGTCTGGCCCTTAACTGGCTCCAGATTCCCCACCGTGAGAATGATCTTCTTCCCATGAGGAAGATTGAGCGCCTTTCTGCACTCTAAAGAGTCGCGAGGGTAGAAGAGGTCACTCCTGAAGCCGTTGGGGATGACCGTGACCGGTGTTGCGACGTCCAGTTTTTGGATGCACGCGAGATTGCTCTGACTGACGGTGATAATATGGTCAGCAGTGTTGAGTACGTACTCGATCTTCTCCCGCCATTTGTTGTCTTTGAAGGGGAGGGAGTAAATATCGTAGCCGTGCGCGGTAACCACGAAGGGGACGCTGTAATCTTCCTTGAGGCGGGCACCGACGTAGCCGGCGGACCAGGCGAAGTGGGCGTGGATGAGATTGAATTTAATCCCATATTTTTGCATCAGAGATCTGACATGAGAATAATGCCTCTCGCCAAGTTTCTTGTAGTCTCGATCTGTGGGAATATACCAGATGGGAGTTGGATACACGCGCGTATTCGTTGGGATATCGATGCGGTCTATTTTATATGCAGAGGAAAAACGTTCGAGTTGCGGAATCAGGAGATATTTTCCTGCCTCAGCAAACGGATTTGTCCTTACAAAGACGTTTACCGATGAAAAACCGGGAGCAAGAATATCGATCGGATCTTTCTGGAAATTATTGTACGAATGGCAGATCACGGCCAGATTTACATTATCTATCCCACTTTCTAAGGACATGGTGTTGCGACGCTCCTCAATAAGACCTTTTCCCGATCCCCAGATACACAATCCCCTCTCCGCCCTCAAACAGATTTTTCCCGTCTACGACCACCGGCGAGGCCATAAGCCTCTTCATCGTCTCCACCCGGATCCCCTGGAACACATCATGGTTCACGAGGAAGACCGCACACTCCGCCCCGCGGAGCGCCTCCTCGATGCTCCCAACCGAGGCTAACATCCCGGCTTTCTTCGCAAGCGAAGGACAAAATTGCCTTCTTGGCTCTGTAAAGCATGCAGAGGGTGTTGGGGAGAAGTGACACCCATGGATATCCGGTTCAGGACTTACAGCAGTCGAATCGGCCATGTTGCCCCCGATATGGCATTTACCCCTTGGTGGATTCACCCGTTACCCAGATTCGGATGCAGTTTCGCATCTCTGGATCCTCTTTTACTTTCACAAAACTTTGAGGATAATTCTCAACAAACCAGACCATGAATGCAGTTATGTCAAGTTTATCCTGCAATAGTACTTTTTGTCGTAGTCTCCATTCTTCTTTTAATCCTGGTGTCTGAACAAGTTCCACTGCTTTTGCGATAGCGTCCGAGGCGGAGCTGCAGTTGAATATGAGTCTATATTTCTCTTCAAGTTCGAGAAAATTACCCATGTCATTCTTACCTACGAATGAGTTACATCGAACCGCTGGGGTGCCCAGGACAGCAGCTTCTGTTGTCATTGTTTGGGAGTCGGATACTAGTAATGTTGCATGGTAAAGGAAGTCGTGAATCTTGTCGGGAGTAATTGGCATGCGATATCTCTCGAACTCGCTGGGAAGAGGCGATTCCGACGATATGAAAACTTTTGAGTGCTTTTCTAGTTCACAAATGAGTCTCCTTTTCTCCTCGTCACTGAATCCCCCCTGACCGATATCATGGTAAGCGTCCCATGCTACAAAACGGATCAGGACGTACTTTTCGTTGGGCGACAGACCTATATCTCGAATTATTTGAGGATCCGGGGGGAAGTATCTGGGATGCAGAGAAGCAAACTCCTTATAACTGTTAACTCTGACCTCTTTTCGCCCATAGTTATGTTTCACGGAGGCAAGCGTTAGAATAACATCGGAAAACGGCAACGTGATTGCATCAGCAATCGGGTATTTTACCGCTTCAGGCTCGGAGTCAGTAAATACTATTGACCTTTTGCCAAGAATCTTTGCAGCATGCACTATCGCCGGGTTTAAGACTCCCATGCATATCTGCGGATCGAACTTTTTGGCGGCCCTGATGATCCGGTATTCACGGCCGGCCCATTCTCTAATGAGATCAAGTTTCCCGACCCCCTTTTTCCCGATGGGGATGTACGGAATGTTATATGCATCAAGCAACCGGGTAGTTACATCCTTCTCTCTTCCAATGACCAGGAAATCATGGCCTCGTTTTTCCATCTCCCGGATGAAGTTCTTGAACAGGTGCACATGGCCGGGATGGCCCATGTCGATAAGAATTCTCATTAAGTTCTCCCTTGCCCGCCACCTGTCATGGTCAGTACCACCCGCCGTTCTTCTCTGCCTGCATATCAAACAGCATTGCAAAGAGCAGGAACTGCGCTCCCAGACCGAAGACCAGAATCGCGATGACCGCCGGCACGAAGATGGGGTATCCCTGGACAAACTTGAAGTGCAGGGCGTAGACCCCGACCAGCAACCCGAGAACCGTAAAGATCGCACCGAAAAAGTAATAGAACACCAGTGGGTGGAATCCCATGATGACGTACTTCGTCTTCATCCTCCAGAGAAAGTCCTTGAGAAGGAGCCTGGAGAGGCGCACGATGTAACTGCTGTACTTGATTCCGGACCGTTCGAGCCCATAACGGGCAGGGTGGGGGACGTTCTTTACACGGAACCCGTAGACGTTGAGCCGCACGAGGATATCGTTGCAGTAGCCGTATCGCGGGTAGACGGCATCGAGCGGGATCGTCTCAAGCGCCCGCCGCGAGATCGCCGTATAGCCGTTCTGGGGATCGACCAGCTGCCAGTAGCCCGACGCGATCTTGGTGAGCAGGGTCAGTGCCGCGTTCCCGGCGAATCGCCACCGGCTCATATCCCTCCGGAATTCGGGGTTGATCAGCCGGTTCCCAACGGCATAGTCGGCTTTTCCATCGACGATCGGGTCCAATAATTCCGGGAGAAACGTCGGGTCCATCTGGTTGTCGCCGGCCATGACGGCGACGATATCCGGATCTTCGGCAAGCGCCGCCGTATAACCGGTGACGATCGCGGCCCCGACGCCGGAGTTCGTTTCGTGCCGGAGGGAGACGATCCGTGGATCCCGCGCTGCCTGTTCTCTGATCGTCATGGACGTCTGGTCCGAGGAGCAGTCGTCCACGACGTAGACCCGGTCCACACACTCCGGTATGGTATCGAGTGTCGGCCCGATCAGGAGTTCCTCGTTGTACGCAGGGACGACCACTGCGATCCGGTGTTCTCGGTACATGGCGACAGTACTCCGTCTGCACACGCTCGGGCAAGGTGGTGGAGGCCTTCCGGCCGCGATTGCCCTGCCGGGGTGCACTACTCGCTACCTATATTCTCTTGTAGTCAGGGATAACCATATCGCTTTCCAGAGCAGTGCATACGTTCCCTGTTGACGAAAAACGGTGCATTCCGAGACGTCATGGTAATTCAGGTGCCGGTGTGGGGGAGAGGGCGTGGCCGGTCATTACCAATCGGGATGCCATGCAATCCGGACGCCCGGACACCGGGATAAGCCCTCCCGGATTTCCAGCGCTTTGAGGTGGTGTGCGTGTTGCCCCGGGGCCGTTCGGGCGCATCGGGGGGCGGTGCCGCCCCTCCATTTTATTCTTAATATCGGATATACATCTTCCGTATTCGGGGAAGGAAATTTTTACGAAGATATTAAAATTGACGAGTCTAAAAGTTACTAATTCATAGATCAACTCCTCTTTACGCATCATCAGGGCGGTTATAATGAGTTCACGACGACGAAGGTCAACAACAAAGCCTCAGCCGGATCGGGCAGAGGAAACCCGGGACCGGCCGGAGCAGGGGGCGGCCTCCTGTTTCCTGAATAGAAACCTCATTCCGGTGCTCATCTTCCTCTTTGCGCTCTTCTTCATCATGACGTTCTCGAACCCTGCGCTCTTCCTGAACGACGAGTGGATCACCGTCAGCCAGCTCCACCAGCTTGGTGAGGGGCACCAGGTAACCATAAACGAGGGGAAGTACGGCACGTTCCTGAACGGGACGCCGGGCCCCTACTTTGAGGCACGTCATAACCTCCTCGGCTACACCATGATGTTGCCTATCCTCTCGCTCCCGGCACTCAAGTTCTTCGGACTTTTCGGCGACCAGTCCCGACTGGCCATCGTGCTCCTCTGGTCGCTCCTCCCGGTCGTGATGGCGGTGCTGATCGACGCCTATCGCCCGCAGTATGCCCGGAGGCGGGGGATCCGGTGGACGTGGCTCGTGATCGGCGCTGCGTTCATAGGGCTGCTCGCAAACCTCGCCTTCTACTCCCCCTGGCCGTTCACCGCGCCTGATGCGCCCGTGGAGACCGCAGCGGTGATCTTCACCAACCACCTCCTCTTTGCCGCGC
>JAENZA010000109.1:1162-4575 GCA_016841485.1 Methanobacteriota archaeon | reverse complement strand
CGCCCAGTACTCCATCCCCGTCAAGATCCTGGTCCTGAACAACAGGTACCTCGGCATGGTCCGCCAGTGGCAGGAGCTCTTCTATGACCGCCGGTATGCCTGCACCGACCTTCCCCCGGTGGATTTTGCAAAAATTGCCCGCGCCTACGGTATCGAGGGCGAGACGGTTGAGGCCGGCGAGGACGTGAAGAGGGCGTTATCAAACGCAATCGAGCATGCCGGCCCCTATCTTGTCGATTTCAGGATCGAGCGGGAGGAGAATGTCTTTCCGATGGTTCCCCCCGGCGCGGCGATCGATGCGACGATCGATCCCGATGCGGGCTGAACGAGGGTGCCGGGCGAAACTACCCGATTCCTTCTTTTCCTGACGATCCGGCTGGCATCGGCGTTGTCCGTGAGCCCGGGGTTTTTCAGGTCCGCTCTGTCCTGCGATTTCACGCGACATCCCCTGCCCCACTCCGGCGGCTTCCGTAGGCGAAATAGACGAGAAGTCCGATCAGGAGCCATATCACGAACCGAAGATGCGTGACGGTCGGCAGGGCGACGATGAGGTAACCGCAGGAGAAGATGGTCAGGAGCGGGATCACCGGCACGAACGGGACACGAAACGGTCGGGGCGTCTCGGGCCGGGTATGCCGGAGCACGATCACCCCGGCCGAGACGATGATGAAAGCGGCGAGCGTCCCGATGTTGACCAGTTCCGCAACCGATCCCAGGGGGAGGAGGCTGCTGATGGCGGCGGTGACCAGGCCGACGAGAAGGGTGACGTTCACCGGCGTCCGGAAGACCGGGTGCACCTTCCGGAAGGCCGCAGGAAGCAGTCCGTCGCGGGACATGGCGAAGATGATCCTGGTCTGGCCGAAGAGGAGCACGAGCAGCACCGAGGTGATCCCGAGGAGCGCCCCGACGGAGACGAGCGCCCCTCCCCAGGGGATGCCGATCTGGTCGAGGGCAAAGGAGACCGGAGCAGGGACGTTCAGTTCATAGTACGGGACGATGCCGGTGAGCACCAGGGCGACCGCGACGTAGAGCATCGTGGCGATGAGAAGCGAGCCCAAAAGCCCGATCGGGAGATCCCGCTGGGGGTTTCTGACCTCCTCGGCCGTGGTGGAGACCGCATCGAATCCGATATAGGCGAAGAAGATGATGGCCGCCCCGGTGACGACGCCGCCCCACCCGAAGGGCAGAAACGGGTTCCAGTTCACCGGGTCGATGTGGCTGAACCCCAGGTACAGGAACAGGAGGATGACCGCTACTTTGATCACGACGATGACGGCATTTACCCGTGCGCTCTCCTTCACCCCGAGGATGAGCAGGGCAGTGATCGCGGCGATGATCAGGACCGCGGGGAGGTTTATAAGCCCGCCCGCGACCCCCGGAGGGTTCACCAGGGCGGCGGGAAGCGTTATCCCGAGTTCCCGGAGGAGATTGACGACGTACCCGGACCAGCCTATGGCGACGGCGGCAACGGCGACCGAGTACTCCAGGAAGAGGTCCCACCCGATGATCCAGGCCCAGATCTCCCCGAGGGAGACGTAACTGTAGGTGTAGGCGCTCCCTGCAACCGGCACCATCGCTGCGAACTCCGCGTAGCAGAGGGCGGCAAAGAGGCATACGATACCCGAGATGACGAACGACACGACGAGGGCGGGGCCGGCGAAGTTCGCCGCGGCAACCCCCGTGATCACGAAGATGCCCGTCCCGACGACGGCCCCGATGCCGAACAGGACGAGTTCGAACGGGTTCAGCACCCGCTTCAGGGCATGCTCTCCTCCCGTGCTCTCTACTAGCTGCCGGATGGATTTTGTTCTGAAGATGCGGCGGAGCGTCGGACTGGATCGTTCGTCCATCGGGGATGTGTTCTCGCGAGAACGGTTAAATGGTATGGTAGGCGGCGGAGAAGCGTACGGGTTATGCCGAACCGCATGGTCCGGCGACGGACGACCGGTTCGGCGAGGTGAAAGACCTGAACGAAGGGTGACGGTAACGCCCGCAGCGAGCGAATAAGGGCGTCAGCGGCACCGAACGCCGGGAGCAAAAGAGCTTGCCCGACCGAGCCTGCAACCTACACAGATAATGCCCTGATTCCTCTTTTACGGATTCAATCCGGGAGATTCAGAGCAATAAAGTTTTCACTGGGGAGAAAGACATTTTAAACCATGCGTGTGGAGTTCTTCACGGCCGTCTGCATCCCGGCGTTTTTCATTGCTCTGATCCTGTGTGCAACCCCCGTCTCGGCAGACCCCGGGTGGGTGACAACGAGTATCTCCGAAAACACCACCAATGCTCTGGGAGGAGAGATCTCCGGAAACTACATCATCTCCCTCGGAGGGGCGGAAGGGATCGACCAGTCCCAGAACAGAATATACCTCTATGCAATACAGACCGATGAACAAAAGATCATCGGCAGCCCGTCCGCAAATATGACGGTAACCGGGCCTGGCATATCGGAGGATTACGCAGTATGGTTCGAAACCCCCGTTGAGGACTTCGGGACGAACGAAACCAGCACTGCGCCAAACCGGGTGTACCTGTACTCGCTCCGGAACGGTTCAGCAGAGATCATCGATACTCCGGGCACCGCAGAGTGGCCGAAGATCGACGGTGGACGGGTCATCTGGCTGAATGAATCCGAGGATTCGTTCAACGTCCGGATCTTCCTCTATGATATCGACACAGGGAAGAGCGAACTGGTCTGCGAGCTGCCGATCATCGATCCTGCTGGCGTTCTCTTTGACGGCGACCATATTGTATACCTGGATTCTGCAGGTCTTTACGTGTATTCTCTCGAGACCAAAGCGAACACAACGGTGTTTCGCAATGTCTTCGGGAACGAATCCGGCTCCGACGTCGGAGATTATGCGCTGGGCGGCGATTACCTGATCTACCTCAAGCACACCGTCAACTTCGAGGGTCCTGACAAAGGGATGTTTGACGAACCATATCTCTATCTCATCTCGACGGGAGAGACGAAACGTCTCGACCCTGCGACAGGGGCTTTTTCAGAATCTTCGAAAACACCGGCCGAAGACGGGAAGAGTCTGGACGTTTCTTCACCGTTTACCGACGGAAAACAAATCGGATGGGTTTATTCTGAGAATACGCCGGGCTCAACAATCCTCCTCTGTGACCCGGAGACCGGAACGGTTGAAAAAATTCCGGTGGACGGCCAGGCCGACCACCTGTCCCTGGACGGCGATCGAATGGTGTGGGTTGAAACGCACTTCCCGTCATTCCACGGGGAGCTCATCTATGCACAGGAGAATGTCAGCAGTACAGAAAAAGTGCCTGTGCCCGGGTTCGGAACAATTATCGGCATAGTTGCTCTTCTGGCCGCAATGGTGTTGCTTGCGGGAAGAGAAAAATAGCCCCCGCCTGATATTCCCTTCCAGGAGCATCCCTATTTTTCGGAC
>JAENZA010000109.1:0-1062 GCA_016841485.1 Methanobacteriota archaeon | reverse complement strand
TCCGTCTTCCCGGAAATGTTCATTATGGCACCGATATCCGGATTTATCAGGCATACCGGGAAATACCCAAATAGTGACCTGTAATCGATTTTAAGCATCTGATGCCGGATTAGATCGAGATTGATCTTCTCCAGGTCGTCCTGCATCTGAGGAGTCACACCGTCGCTCAGCGACCCTGATCCGAGGTTTGAAACGGCCGGAAGTACTTCCTCCTGAATCGTCTCAATTTTTGATTTTAAGAGCGAATGTACGAGTCTCCTGCTGTATTTACCCTGGAGATGCCGTACAAATATCATCTGCGTCAGGAAAATGAGAGCAAATGTTCCAGCTCCAATATGAATATCGACTTCGGCGGATTTAAAACTGTTATAGGTAAATCCGGGAAGAAGAATTGCCGCAATAAAGATTATTCCGGTGACAATTACGAGTACGACTGCAGTGAGTGCATATTTTAATCCCTGACTCCAGGCCTGCTCGTATCTCTCTTTGAACCTGGAATGCACGCCAAGCATTCCCGTAAAAAAGCCGCGTGAATACGGCTGTACATGGACAATCGCAATATAGAATATAATAATTGCAGCAGACTGGACTATAACGATAATGGAGGAGTACGACTCAAATTCGCCGTTAATAACCCATCCTGCAAACGCAAATACCGAGGAGAGGGCGAAGAGTACAAGAAAACCCGGGGCAAGCGGCTGACAGTTCATAAAGAACAGATTCCACCCGAGTTCGTATAGATATCTCCTCTGCCTCGAGAGTCCTTTGAGTGTCTCCGTTTTGTCAGCAATGCTGCTATCGCTAATTCTAGAGCTTTCCACGGACTCGATCTCGTCCCGGCTCTTTCTCTCACGGTTTTTTAGATCCCTGGCGTATCCTATGTATGACTTTAAATCATCCATATCGGTCGGGAGCATGGTAAGAAAGGGATTCACCATCAGAAATGTGAACGATGCCATAATCCAGTACAGATAAAATTTTCCGGTAAATAGGAGCAGAAGGCCCAGATTGGCTACTATTGCTGCTACAAGAATGAGAGATGTATATTTAAGGCTCCATTTC
>JAENZA010000108.1 GCA_016841485.1 Methanobacteriota archaeon | reverse complement strand
AACTGCCTGCGGTCTCATCGCAGGGGTGCCCTGCCGTGCGGTGGTCCTGATAAAAGGAGGCGGAGGGATTCTCCACCTCAGTCCTTGCGCCAGACGAGATAGAAGAGCACGATGCCGATCACGGCGAGGATCCCTATCAGGACATAGAAGAGATCGGGTCCGGTTGTCGTTGTCTTTGCAAGAAGGGCGTAGTCACCCGGCGCTGCCGCGGTCGCCGAGGTGTTCACCGTGCCGTCCTCCCCGACGGTGGTGCTGCCGACAATGGCCGGTGCCCTCCCGTCGATGCGGTAGAAGCCGAAGGTCTCCGCATCATAGCCTTCCAGATCTCCCGCGGCCGCCTCTGCCTCCATGTGGATAAAGGGGTCGGTAAACGATTCCGCCCCCTCGACGACGCTGAAATTCAGGGCGTCGCCGAACTGCAGGTAGTCCTCCGGTGCGTCATAGGTCTCCCTGATGAAGGCATAATTCCAGCCGCTCACGGTCCACGGGCCGCAGGCATACGTGGTGTCGGAGAAGACATCAGCTGCAAAGTACTTCGCCCCCTCCATGGTCCCGGCCTCCACATGACACCCGATTCCATTGTACATCTGGAGGTACTGGATCACATTGGAAAGCGTCGAGCCCGTGATGCTGGTGTCCGTGATTCCTATACCGAGCACACCTGCATCCACGTCAGTAAAGGTCATCTCCTCAATGGTGCCGTTGGCACAGTGTTCTGCAATGATCCCGATGTCGCACCCGAGTATGGCACTCTTCCACAGAGTGAAGGTATCGACATCGTGCAGCGTGACTCCACTGGCACCGCCGTTGACACGGACATCCTCTATTTCGATATTCTCCGAGGATGTGATCTCAAGACCTGACTGGTCGGCGAGAATGCTGGTGTCGGTAACCGAACAGTCCAGACAATTGGAGAGGATGATACCGGTTGCATCGGCGGCGATGTTACACTCGCGTACCTGCGATCCCGAGGTGGCATCGAACATGATGCCGATGGCGGTACCGTCACAGGTGAGACCACTGATTGTTACCTCATCCGCCTCAATGATAAAAGCGGCCAGTTCACCGCCCGTCCCGATGCTCACCCCGTCTGTGCCGAGGACTGTCACCGGTGTTCGTACAACGATGTCGCCGGGGTAGGTGCCCGCCTGAACGGCGATCGTATCGCCCGGTGATGCGGCATCGACGGCCGGCTGGATGGTGGTAAAATCGCCTCCCGACGGGGCGACCACGAGGGTTGCCCCCTGCACGCCTGACACGACTGCCACAAGAAGAAGCACGGTCAGGGTGCCGTAGTGTATCCAATGCTTGTGCATTACTGTTTCACCGCCCCGAGAGTTACCTCCCGTGTGAATTCCGCATCCATATCCATCCGTGCGGTGGAACTCAACCACGTGAAGAGGTCGCCGTGATACGAGTTGCTCTCATGCACCGACCAGCGTTTCGCATAGACATTCTCCCCTGCCTTTGTGAGCAGACCCGTGATCAGCGGGTCACGCACCTCCATATGCTCATCGATTGCGGCTGACATGCGCTTGAGCATCATGGTAAGACTATAATTCGGGTCTTCATCGCTTACCCTTGCGAGCGTATCTCCCATGATGCCGGTTTGCGGGCCTGACCCCAGAACCCGTATGGCCTTCGTGTTTGTTATCCTGCCGTCGCCACTATCGGTGATTTCATTCTCTCCGGATAGTTTATAGGTGATCGACCCTTCATACTCGGTGCCGCCCGAGACCTCGAACGGAATCGGGAAAGGAGTCACCGGGATAAAGAGCGTCGACAGCCGCTCCTCAAGGGCGGTATTAATAGTCTCGTACCTGTTGATCGTTCCCTTCACGTCCGCATTGATGTCCCATTGTTCTTCGAAGGGTACGATGGTGTATCCTGTGCTAAAGGGCGTATCGAACATCGTTCTTCCCTCGGTGTAATAGGACAGGTCATTGGTGTAGGTAAACGTCCCATCGGTCGTTTCCTGTCCGGTATTCTTCTCTTTCTGTGTCTTTGTGAAGAGGGTAAAGTCATACTCGTAGTCCCACTGGTAGTAATCATATTGCCAGCTGTACTCATAGTCAAGGGACCCGGATTCGCGCCAGTTGACCGTCGCGACATACTCGTCCGCCTTCACCTCGATTTCCGCCCATGCCTCGACAGGGACAGGACTGTTGACGCCGTCATCGTTGGTTCCGGTATCCGGGTAGTAGAGGATTCGTATCCTGTTTAAGCGCTCCTCCTCCCCGGCGACAAACTTCAGCACTACTGTTCCATCGGCGGCGGTGATGGGGTTGCCTCCGGAATCCGTTGGTCCCATCACCACAACCCCTGCATCATTGGGCAGCCTCGATTCATCAATAGAGAGCACCTTACCCCCGAGGGGCGTTTTCTCTCCAGTACCGGAAAGCTCAAAGAGGGAAATATATATGTCGGTCGCCTGCTTTGGTGCAATGACGTCCTTTTGCGGAATTACCTCAAGATAGACTCCATTGATAGGGATCTCTGCCTTTGCATGGACATTCTTCTGGCCTCGCTCTTCGGTGACGATGTCGACGGTATCCTGCCCTGCTGTGATGCCTTTTTTCGTATCAAGATGATATGTGGCGCGAGCGGTGCCATCTGTTCCAGTGGTGGCGACCTGCCAGCCCCAATGGGCGACGTCTTCTGATTCGCCGCCCTCGGTTGTCACCCGTCCCCGGGCGGTAACTGACTCAAAGTATACCTTCGTGCCCGGCACCACATCCCCCTTGCAGTTTCTCACCGTGACCGTGATGGTCGTGGTGTCCCGGCTGTTCTCTGGCGTGACCGATTCCGGCTGGACGCTCACCGAGAGCGAGGGTGCCCGTGGCGGGGCCGGATGCGCCGCCTCGTATGATTCTATGAAGGCCGAAAGGTCGCCGATCTTCGCGACCTGGGTGTCGACGGCGTCGAGGAGCCCTCTTACCGATGTCGTCTCCGTGTTGTCCCTGTAAATGGCATTACCAAGGTCGGTATCGATGATCGTCATGTGGAGTTGGTACACCGACCCAACGGTGCCGACGGTCAGGGTGACCAGGTACTCCGCGCCGATGCTGCTGGCGCTGGCTTCAAGTCCCCGCGACCCATTGATGTCGTCGCCAAGGAGTAGCTGTTGATTTGAGAGGTTGAGCACTGCTGCCACGTCGGTTTTACCTAGGATCTTGAGAGCCGGATTTGCATTGCGCAGACTGTTGGCGTAGTAGTCATTGAGCGAATCACCCTGTCCTTGCGTGATGAGATCCGAAGTCACCTTGGTAGGCATCATTCTGATCTTCGGTGCCGGGCACTCGTCCGCGGCTGCCGCCGGAAGAACGGCTGTTGCCGCCATCGCAAGGATTAGTATGAGAATGAGATAGCGTTTCATACGATCACCTCCGTTGGAATGAGGGTGGCCGTCGTCTGGACGACCATCCGTTGCTGAACCGCCTCACCCGGTTGTATACTGACACGGTTTGCGGGGTCGACCGGGATGGTCATGATCTCACCCGTCCCGGTCGTCAGCTGTCCGCCGTACCAGTAGGTGCCGGCAGGGATGCTGAAGGTCACGTCATCGTGAGCGGTGCCGGTCTCCTGCTCCGCGACGATTGCAAGCGAGACCGCGTCCATCAGCCAGATGCGGCTGGATGCGGGCATGCCGCCGGTGACGGAGAGCGGGAAGGAGAGGGTCAGTGTCCCCTCATCCCGCGACACCGTGAACGTGACGATGTCCTTTGCGACGAGAGCATCCGTGCTGTTGTAGATCATCGATCGGATCAGGTAGGTCCCTTCGTCCCACCCGGCATCGACGGTCTCATCGAGGATGGTCTCGAAGGGGGAGCCGAGCGGTGCATAGTGGCGTGACGCATAGTATTCGGTTCCCGCCGGGAGGTAGGTTGTCGACCCGTCCGGGTGCTCCATCAGGATGATGAGCGTCTCCTCCTCTGCACGGGTGCCGCCAGTCGCGGCATGCATCACCTGAAGCGGCATGCCGTCGGCCAGGATGTCGCGGTTGATATAGAGACGGACCGCCGGGTCCGCGCTGAAGAAAACCGGGACCGAGGAGAGGGAGACCAACTGGTCACTCCCTTCAGGTTCGAGGGTTGCCACGAGGCGGTAGGTTCCGGCGAGGTCTGTTGCCGCAAAGCTGAGGCTGCCGGGGAGACGGCCGTAGTGGTTGGCACGGACATAGGCGTCATCGAGCGGTACCGCATCACCGGACCCGTCGGGGAAGGAGATGATCTCTCCGTCCGGTGCGACGAGATAGATCCTCGCAGTATAGCGGTCCTCCGGTGCGATACCCGAAATATCCACCCAGACCATCATCTCGTCACCAGGACCAAGGGCCTGGTCAGGGGTATAGACCCGGATGGAGGGGGCCGATGCCGTCAGGTCGGGAACGAGCGCGACATTGCGAATGTGCCATGAGGCAAGGTCTTCCATCCGGGCCGGGTTTTCGGTATGGACGAAGGAGATGATATTCTCGCTTTGGGTGATGATCTGGTCCGCGGGAACCGGGACCGTCACCATTGTGTATACACCGGCGGACGGTGAGGAGACGTTCTCCAGAAGGACGCCGCTGCCGCTGCTGCCTGAGGGGACGAT
>JAENZA010000107.1 GCA_016841485.1 Methanobacteriota archaeon | reverse complement strand
GTTCGAACTGCCCGTCGGTTCCCTTGAGGCCGACGGCGCCGCCCATCCCTGCAACGGGGTTTACCAGAAACCCGATCTTCATCGTCTCAAACCTTGGGGAGGTCTTTGAGCGACTCGGCAATAAGGTCTGCGGGGTACTCATAGTCGGGGAGGGCGCCGCTGAAGTAGGCCTCATAGGAGGTCAGGTCAAAGTGGCCGTGGCCCGAGCAGTTAAAGACGATCGTCTTCTCCTCGCCCGTTTTCGTACAGTCATTGGCGCAGTCGATGACACTCTTTACAGCGTGGGCCGCCTCGGGGGCGATGATGATCCCCTCGGTCCGGGCGAACCTGACTGCCGCCTCGAATACCTCGTTCTGGTGATAGGCACGTGCGTCCAGGATCCCTTCAGCATGCAGGAGCGAGACGAGCGGGGCCATCCCGTGGTAGCGCAGGCCGCCAGCGTGAATCGAGGGTGGAATGAACCCGTGGCCGAGGGTGAACATCCGCATGATGGGCGTATACCCCGCGACATCGCCGTAGTCATAGGCATAGAGCCCCTTGGTCAGCGTCGGGCATGCTGTGGGTTCGGTCGCGATGATCTCGAGGTCCGGGCGCGTGCCGTCGAGCTTGTCCTTGACGAACGGGAATGCAAGGCCGGCGAAGTTCGAGCCCCCCCCGGCACAGCCGATAATGATGTCGGGCTCTGCCTCGTCCATCGCCAGCTGCTCCTTTGTCTCGAGCCCGATGACGGACTGGTGGAGGCATACGTGATTGAGAACCGAGCCGAGCGAGTAGTTGGTGTTCGATTTGCTGGCGGCGTCCTCAACCGCTTCTGATATCGCAATCCCCAGGGAGCCTGAGGTCCCCGGGTCCTTTTCTAGGATAGCCCGGCCGGCGTTCGTCATAGGCGATGGGGAGGGGATGCACTCGGCGCCCCAGCATTGCATCATCATCTTGCGGCACGGTTTCTGGTCATATGAGCCCCGGACCATGTAGACGGTGCAGTCCATGCCGAAGAGCTGGGTCGCAAAGGCAAGCGCAGAACCCCACTGCCCGGCACCCGTCTCGGTTGCGATACGCTCAATGCCGTCCTTCATGTTGTAGTAGGCCTGGGCGATCGCCGTGTTCGGTTTGTGGGAGCCGGGTGGCGAGACGCCCTCGTACTTGTAGTAGATCTTTGCCGGTGTGCCGAGGGCCGCCTCGAGGCGGTGCGCCCGGTACAGCGGTGAAGGTCTCCAGAGCGTCAGGATGTCCCGTACCTCTTCGGGAATGGTGATGTAGCGATCGTTGGAGACCTCCTGTCTGATCAATTCCTTTGCAAAGATCGGAGCGAGGTCCTCGGGCCCGATCGGCAGGCCGGTCTGCGGGTTGTACGCAGGGTCCAGCGGCCTCGGAAGGTCTGCCTGGATGTTATACCACTTCCGCGGCAGATCGTTCTCGTCGAGGAGGATCTTCGTTCTCATGTCATATGTGTTGTGTAATGATCATATATATACATTGCTGCACAGATAAATTATTCGCCGAACATGATATATGCCGGAAAAAACGGGACCATACACACCTTAGGTGGAGAGCGATGACTCTCCAGACTCCATCATAGGATGCCGTTGGGGGGAAACGGCATCCCCAATCTGCAAGAATTGGTACCATTCTGGGGGGAAGTGTCCCGACCAGAATTAAGTAGAAGTGGTCTCTCATTATATAAAACCTTTGTATTCGATGACATCTCAGGGCATCCCTTTTTTTGCTCTTCCAAAGCTGAAGGCTATAAAAAACGCATATCCATACCTTTTCTGCGGACGTTGCCCGTCGAAACTGAGTAAATTAGCATGAAAGAACAACTGCGCCTTTGGAAATCCCTGATGCTGATATCCGATGGATAACGAAGGATAATCGGAGAGAGCTGTTATTCCTGTACGACGGGCACGAAGGAGAAAATTGCCATACTGCAGCATTTATCTCACCGTGCGGCAATCTCGCTCTTCCCCGTCCTTCCGCAGGTACTGGGCGTCCTCTTCTTCCTGATGCTTGTCACCCTCGGCGTGGACTCGGCCTTCTCACTCACCGAAGCGGTCTCCACCCCGATCTTCGACGAAAGCCCCCACCTGAAGCGCAATGTGACGATCGCGATTCTCTCCGCCATCTTCTTCATCATTGGGATCTTCTTCACCACCGGTGCGGGCCTGTACTGGCTAGATATCATCGACCACTACATCAATACCTTCCTGCTCCTCTTCGTCGGTATCCTCGAGGTGGTCGCAGTCGGGTACATCCTTGGGCCGGTGAACCTCCGGGACTACCTGAACCAGTTTTCGGACTGGGCCCTGAAGGGATGGTACGACATCATCCTGAAGGTGGCAATCCCCCTCATCCTCGGCACGCTGCTGGTGCTCAACATCTACTCCGAGCTAACCAACCCGTATGGCGGGTATGACACGCTTGCCCTCTCTATCGGGTTCTTCATCGTCGTCATCGCCGCTCCCATCGCCTCATTCATCCTTGCAATGGTGATGCAGGCGAGGTGGGCAGCGGAAGAAGAAGAGTGAGATCCAATCTCATTTTTTCTATTTTTTTCACCAATTCATCGGGAATTTTCGTTTTATCCCAATCTTCGTCATTTATTCCCTGTAGCAGGTAAATGGAAACCTAAATCACGGAAGAGAAAAAAAAGCTCTGTTATATGGCACCCCGACCGACCGGAGGTGCCACTTTGGCACATGACACCCGGATCACAACGGAGAGACCCAGGCATATCCATCGAGACGACGATGATGGCGGCCATCATCGTCACCTTCATCATATTCATATCCATAGCCTGTGGCACGGCCTACCTCGACGCACACCAGCAACTGGAAAGCGAATTCGCCGAGGATCTGGTGCAGACGGAGTCGGCACTCGAAAGCTCGGTGACCCTCGTGGGACGGGGGCTTGCCGTCTTCGATTCGTTCTATGATGTGCAGATGTATGAGATCCTCGAAGAATTCAGCGACCTGTACGACGAGGCGGGCACCGACCCCGCAACATTGGACATCGAGGGGATACGCGGCCGCCTCGACCCTGCTATCGACGGAGACCTTAGCCTCTACATAATCTCGGCCGACCACGTGATCATCGCCTCGACAGAACCCAGTGAACTGGGGATCGATTTTTCAACGTATGGGGGGTTCAGCAGACGGCTGGACATGATCCGGGAGGGAGGGGCCTTTGCTGCCGACGCATGGATTCCGGGCATCGTAAACCCGGAACTGCGCCGAAAATTCGCCTATCTCCCGAGCTCCGACGGCCAGTACATCCTTGAAGCGGGCATCTCCAATGATCTCTTCTTCGAACCGCGAATGGAGTATTTTTCCTATTCCGAAGCCGCCGCCACCATCAGGGACGTCAATGCAGATGTAGAGAGTATCACCATCTTCGACATCACCGGGGATGCCATTGGGATTAACAACAGCCAAACCGAAAAGTGGGCGACCGGGCTTGGGTACGAAAGCCTCTCCGTCATGTTGGTAGAAGTGGATGCCACCTTTGAGGAGAGGGCGGTCCGGGAGGTTATCATCCCCGATAAAGACCTTCTTCTGCGTCTCATCTACATAGAAAACGACAGCGACGCCGTCTCGTCCGACGAACTTTCCGTTGTGGCGGCCGTGGTCTATTCTCTGGAGGAGTACCATGCCGAGGAAACCGGGCTCCTGCTGCGGTACGTTCTTCTCACCACGCTGGCCCTCCTCTTCGCCGGCATCGTTGCCTACTTCATTTCACGGCGGGTGGCACGTCCGGTGCGGATGATCGCCGAGGACGTGGATGCCATCGCACAGGGCGACCTCGACCACGCAATCCGGGAGACGGAGGGGCGCGAACTCGAACGTCTGGAGACGTCCATCCGTGCGATGGTCACCCGCCTCAAGGCGGATATAAGCCAGATTCAGGACACATCCGATGCACTGGATATCGAACTCGGGGAACGGAGACGGATTGAAGCGGCCCTCCTCGAGGCAAATGCACGCATCAGTCTACTGGGAAGCCTGACCCGCCATGATATCATCAATCAGCTGACCATCGTGCAGATGTACGTAGAACTGATTCGTGAGGAGATCGCAGGGGATGAGAAGGCAGGGACCATTCTTGCACCGTCACTCTCCCATATGGAGGATGCGCTCATAAAGATCGAGCGCCAGTTGCACTTCTCGGCCGACTACCACAAGATGGGCCAGAAGGAGCCGCTCTGGCAAAATATCGCCGATACCGCGACGAAGGCGGTGGTGGCGCTCATGAACCATCAGGTCACCTTCGATATCAGGGGAAGCGGCTATGAGGTTCTCGCCGACCCGATGCTCGAGCAGGTGTTCTATAACCTCATTGAAAATTCCCTGCGCCACGGGGGTTCGGTCTCCCGCATCCAGGTCGATGCCGTCCCGGTGGAAGCCGGGGCCCTGAAGATCAGCATTCTGGACGACGGGAGGGGAATTGCTGCAGAGGAGAAATCGCGGATCTTTGAAAAGGGCATCGGGAAGAACACCGGGTTCGGTCTCTTCCTGGTCCGCGAGGTCCTGAATATCACCGGCATTACCATCTCTGAGACGGGAACGCCGGGTGAGGGCGCCCGGTTCGAACTGCTGGTCTCCCACGGTGGCTGGCGCCAGGACGA
>JAENZA010000106.1 GCA_016841485.1 Methanobacteriota archaeon | reverse complement strand
CGCCCCTGCCATGACCGCCTGCGCCGCCGTCTCGGCGTCAAGCCCTCCGGCAACCGCAAGCGGGAGGTGTACCGCATCCGCGATCGCCCCAAGAAGGGCGACCGAGTCCCCGCCGATCATCTGCTGGTCGATACCGACATGGGCGTTGATGATATCGACGCCCATCGCCTCGAGCTCCTTTGCACGGGCGACCGGGTCGCTTACGTTTAACAGGTCGGCCATCGTCCGCACCCCGTAGAGGCGGGCGGCCCGCACCGCTTCGAGGATGACCGCATCATCCGCATCGGCGAGGATGCAGACGACCGTCGCCCCGGACTTGGCCGCCATCTCGACTTCGATGGTGCCGGTATCGGCCACCTTCATGTCGGCCACGATCTCATGGCCGGGAAACTCGTCTCTCAGCCTCCGGACCGCTTCCATCCCGACACTCTTGATCAGCGGTGTTCCCGCTTCAACCCATTCGGCCCCGCCGTCGACCGCCTCGTGGGCAATCCGGACGGCCCGCTCGAGCTCCTGCAGGTCAAGGGCCACATGCAGCACCGGAGATTTCATGTACTTTCCTCTGTGCCGGAGACCGTATAAGGCTTGGGGAACGGGGGCATCAGGTGCGGCAGGTAAAGGAGGGCGGCGGCGGATACGAGGCGGATTTCGGCCCGAACGCGCCGGAAAAGAGGGGTTTATTTGTATTCTTCCCTGAAGATGATGTCTTCCAGCTCCTTTTTCGGCGGAATGGTCATCTCTTGGGGATATCCGGCCGGGATCAGGGAGACGAGGGCATATTCGTCCGGGACCTTGAGGAGGGCACGGACGTCCCCGGCGTAGTCCATCTTGTCGCCGGCGACCCAGCAGCTGCCGATGCCATAGGACCAGAGGGCAAGGATCAGGTTCTCGGTTGCCGCACAGCAGTCCTCGACATAGAACTTCTCGTCCCGCAGGCCGAAGACGGCAAAACACGCGGGGGCGTCTTTGATGAACTTCCCGTGGGTGGCAAGACCGGCAATCGTAGCAAGGGTCTCCCTGTTCTGCACGATCCCGAATACCCACGGCTGGCCGTTTCGTGCCGTCGGCGCGAATTTTGCACAGTCAAAGGCGTGGTGGATTGCCTCTTCAGGAAGGGGCGTATCCTTGTACTTGCGCACACTGCGCCGTCCTTTGATGATGGTCACTCCAAGATTCATAAAGGGTAGTGGCAATCATCTTAGATATATGCTTCCAAAAGATGCCTAAAAAAGGTCAGAAGGGGAGAATGCCCGAAAGAAATGCCATCAGGTTGGCAAAACCGTCGGCAAGGATGACCCGTGGATCGACCCCCAGGATGGGCATGATGAAGAGGATGTAGACAAAGGTCCCGAGCATGCTCCCGATGTTTGCCAGCGCCGCCACCAGGACCACCTTGAAGAGCGGAATCCTGCGCATCTCGGTGATCGTTTCGGCCTTCATAATCGCGGCAAAGTCGCTGCTTTTCGGCTTTCGTATCTTTGCCTCGGTCGCCGCGGCAAACCATCCTGCGGCCATGAACGGGTTGAGCGAGGTCATCCAGGCAACGGCAAATGCGGTGAGGGCGGATATTGGGTGCCCCCCGGCAATCAGGGTGCCCGCCGCTGCAAGGATGCCGTTGATGACCACCCAGTAGAGCACCGCCGAGACCAGGAGATCGGTGCCCGCCCCGGAGAAGGCGATGAGCACCAGAAAAAACGCAAAGATGGCGGCGATAAAGATGCCGAATGCCTTTGCCCACGGGAACCGCTTCGGCTGTGCGGTCAGGCTCTGCCGGGGTGGGAGGGTGCCGGGAGCCCGGATGAACCGGTTGATGCCCTCCACGTGCCCGGCACCGACCACCGAGAGTACCCGCTCGTGGGTGCCCGCAAGGGCGAGGATATTGTACGATAGGTAGGCGTCCCGCTCGTCGATGAGGGCAGAGGCGCCTTTCGGGGCAAAGCGGTGAAACTCCTCCATGGCGGCAGAGATCATGTCCTGTTCGGTCAGCTGGTCGATATCGATCTCCTCGCCGGACCCGATGCCCATCAGGGAGGAGACCATTGCCCACCCTATTTTGATCTTCTCGAAGAGGGGCATCAGCGTCCAGAACCGGGAGAAGGTGATCTGGATGTCGCGGTCTGCAAGGGCATAGGGGATGCCGCGTTCCTCGGCAACCTCCACCGCCGCCATCATCTCTGAGCCGGGGGGAACCCCCGTCTCATCACCGATCTTGCGCTGGATATACGAGAGGAGCCACTGCGCCAGGATCAGGGAAAAATTGCCGCTCTTCAGGACATCCTCCACCGTCGGCGGGGGTGCGTTCCCTTTCAGGGCGGCGAGGCGGCCGCGGTCGAGTTCGATGGCGATGATGTCCGGGGCGAACTCATCGATTGCCCGCCGGACCTCGTCCACGCTCTTCTGCGAGACATGGGCGGTCCCGACGATACGTATCTCACCCATGAAGGAAGGTCACTCCTTCGCTGTCGATGACGCACCGGTCCCCTTTGGCAAGATGCGCCTCGTCAAAGACCGCCGAGGTCTTCTCGATCTCCGCCTCTTCCATGGCGGAGCGGGCCAGGAGGTCTCCTGCAAGGATCTGCGCCTCCTCGTCGCCTGCCTCCTCGTCTCCCCCCAGGCCCGGGCATTCGGAGATGCAGAGCCTGCCGTCCTGGAGCATGAAGGGGTAGGTGCGGCAGATGGCGGGGCGGTGCTCGTAGATGGTGCACCGGTGGTCGTCGCCTAAAAAGGTGCATCCCCGGTCCGTACGCCTCAGGCACCAGGCAAGCGTATACGACGCCCCCGAGGGGTCGTCGATGAACTCGGGATAGGGGTCTGCAATCTCGTGCCATGCAAGCCCGGTGACCCCGATTATCGCCCGTATCTCATCCGGGGAGACCATGACCTCATTGCCGTCCTCGGGGCCTCCTGCGCAGCATCGTCCGCAGCGGCGGCAGATAAAGCCGGTTTTTTTGATCTCTTCTTCCAGGCGCGTCGTGGTATCCATGCGGTTTTCAGTCCCTGTCCAGTGTGATGCGGTTGAAGTTATCGTACAGGCGCAGCCCCTCGAACGTATGGCTCACTTCCGGGTGCCACTGGATGCCGTAGATCTGTTCGTCCGGTTTTGCCATTGCCTCGACCCCGCAGATCTTCGATTGTGCGAGGAGGGAAAATCCCTCCGGCATGGTCTCGACCTCGTCCGCATGGGACGCCCAGACGCTGATCCGGTCCGGGTACCCGGCGAGAATTGTGTCGTGTTCGAGAATATTGATGTCAACGCCGCCGAAACCGCCGGAAGAGCCCGGGTGCACCGTTCCCCCGCGACGGGTCGTGATGATATGGAGGCCCAGACAGATCCCCAGGACCGGCAGGCCCAGGTCGACGTACTCGGGTGCATTGTGTGCCCGTTCGAGCGACGGCCCGCCACCGAGAATGATGCCGCGGCACCCCTCCTGCACGTCGGCGGGGGGGGTATCGTTTTTGATCATCTTTGCATCGATGTCGTTGTCCCTGAGCATGCGGAGGATCAGGTGATTGAACTGGCCAAAATTATTAACGACGTATATTGGACGCATCTTCAGATCATATGGTCATTTAAAAGGTATAGTCTTTTAGAAGGTGCAGGAAGGTGTAGGTCACGGTTCCGTCCCTGCCCGGATGGCTTCGGCAATCTCCTCCGGGCTAAATCCCTCTTCGCCGGCAAGCACGACGGCGCCGCCGGCACCCATCCCTTCCTTCACGGCCCCGATGCACCCCCGCCTCGTCCCCGGGTCGATGTCGGGGTCGGCATAGGACACCCGAAGCCCCAGGGTCGCTGCAAGGGCGCCAAAGGAGGTGTCGGGGTCGTCCCTGAGCCACCCCGTCGTCGCTATTCCGGGGGGCGGGGATCCCGCCGCCTTCATCAGTGCGGCGACGGCGCACATCTGGGTCCCCCCGGCAAGCACGACCCTTCCTGCAAATCCGGCGGCAAGACCGCCGGCGGCAGCCATCATGGGATCGCCGGTTTCCCGGACGACGGCAAAGGGGGAGGAGGGGATGTCATTTTCCAGGCGGCCCCTGACGGCGTTCCAGACCTCCTCCTTGAGGAGGGCGGGACTGGTGGGAAAGGCCGAACCGCACCGGGCGTCGTAGCCCATGGCCTTGAGCACGCAGAGGGCCGTGGTGGTGCCGCCGGCGACACATTCCCCTATAAATAGGGTGTCCGTGTAGAGGGAGAGAAAGTCCCCCAGGGTCCGTCCCCGCCGGTAGACTGCGTGGGCCTCCGGGACTGCCGGGAGCGTGCGGGGGTCGCGTCCGGGAAGGGTTCCGAGGGTGACGCAGGGAAAATGGGGGACGGTCCCGAGCCCTGCATTTACAAAGAGCGGCGTGATACCGCAGAGATGCAGGCAGCTCCGGGTGACGGAGGCAGGGGTGGGGCATCGCGGCAGCTCTCCACCCCCGAGGATGTAGTCGGCGTCCCGTACCGGTGTCTTCCACGTATCGTCGGGATCTCTGCCCGCACCGGAGAGCCCCGGGATCAGCGAGAGTCCGGTATGCGCAAGAATGAGAACGAAGGCGGGGGGAGAGGGCCCCTCCCCTTTCCGCACACGGGGGGATATCATCGGTACCTCCCTTGTGGCAAGGAAGGAAGAAGAATGTTCTGATGGTCGGT
>JAENZA010000105.1 GCA_016841485.1 Methanobacteriota archaeon | reverse complement strand
CGCGGTCGAGAGGGAGCGGGACTGGCAGTATCGGCATCTGGTGGAGTTGAGGGGCGGAGGGAGCGAGTATCGAAGGGGATGGAGAGGGTAATCTCAATCCTCCAAAATTATTTACCTGCACAGATGAACTTACCCGCATGAAACCATTCCTGATTTTGAGCATTCTTATCGTTATCATCATAGTACTCTCCAGCGCCGGTTGTACTGACCAGAACACCCAGAACGCCCCGACCACCCCGAACGCGTCTGCCAACCAGACGATCGATGGAATCACGATTCCCACCACGACAGGTCCGCCAACACCTGCGGAGGCACGACAGATCGCGGCGGAAGCGTACATCTACGGCTATCCCCTTGTCCTGATGGATGTCCTGAAGGAACACCAGACCGCAGTGCCGGCACCGGATATAGCCCGTGGCCTGGCACCCGTCAATCAGATGGTGAGGGTATACCGGGTGCCGATCGACCAATTCCAAAGCCGTGCCCCCTGGCCAATCACGGATGCGAGCTATGTCGGGGCGTGGTTGGACCTGACAGAAGAGCCGATGGTGCTGAGCGTTTCTGCATCAGACGGCAGGTACTACGTCATAATGCTGGAGGATGCGTGGACGAATGATCTCGCATCCGTGGGGTCCCGCACCACCGGTGACGGACCGGGCGACTTCGCCATCGTCGGTCCTGGGTGGAACGGCACGCTCCCCTCAGATATGACAAAGATCCAGTCGTCGACAAACTCCGTTATGCTTGCGGCGCGGGCACAACTGAACGGTCGTAACGACCTTCCCGCGACCGCAGCCTTCCTTGACAACATCACCGTGACCCCGCTCTCCGGGTGGAATACGAACTACACACCGCCGGCCACCGTGCCGGTGACGTCCGGCGTGACTCCGAATGCATTAACGTCCACGAGTGCCGCATATGTCGCGAATATGAGTCCTGATGCATTTTACCGCCGTATGGCAACAGCTATGGGCGGCAACCCCCTCTCAAGTGTGGATAAGCCCGTCATTGATCAGATCGAACGAATCGGCATCGTTCCGGGCACACCGTTTGATTGGAATAGCATGGACGCCACGATGCAGGATGCGATCGCCCAGGGCGCTCAGGATGGTATGGCGCACGTCAATGCCGCAGCCGTTGACTGGCCAGGCGGTGTCGATGCAAACGGCTGGGATGTCGTATACGATATGGGCGCCTACGGGACAAACTACGCGCTTCGGGCCGGCCTGGCAGCGGGATATGCGGCCGGGAACCTCGCAGAGGACGCACTGTACTGGTGGTCATTTGCCAATGTAACAGGCGTTCCCTATTCCGGCACGTATGCCTATGTACTCCATTTTGAGGGCGACAACACTCCGCCCGTCAACGCGTTCTGGTCCGTCACCCTCTACAACATCGATGGCCAATTCGTTCCCAATCCCCTCAACCAGTATGCAATAACATCGCACTCCGGAAACCCGAAGTACAACCCGGACGGGTCGCTTGATATCTACATCCAAAAAGCGTCTCCCGGTGCTGACAAAGAGTCCAACTGGCTTCCCGCTCCGTCAGGCGAATTTATATTTATCCTGCGTCAGTACTGGCCTCAGGAATCCGCGCTGAACGGCTCGTGGGTGCCGCCGGCAGTGCAGACGGTAGGTCCCGCCACAACAACGACAGATACGACGTCTGCAGCGTAAGTCCGCGGCAGCCATCGACTGCGGGGCCGGCCGTTTTTATGAGCCGTCTCAGGCACAGGTCATGGATCGCTCGTGTGGGTAGTGGAACCGATGAAGGAGAGTGCGTACACATTATTCAATTCAATTTCGAAGAAAAAGCACAAGAAACTCAATGGTTGAGAAAAAGAAAGGGCTTATGGCCCTTCATTCATATGCCCCGGCCGGGACTTGAACCCGGGTCGAAAGCTCCGGAGGCTTCCAGGATATCCACTACCCTACCGGGGCGTTTGCTCTATTCTATTGGATACACTGGCATAAAAAGACGTGCCCCGCGGCCACGGTGAACGGCCGTCCGAAAGCGGCGGGGAGGGCCTCGCGAAGGCATTTCGTACGTTGTCACAACTTACAGAATCGTGACGGAAAAAGGGATATTGGTTGAATCTCAGTTGGTTTCGATTCTATTTCTTCTGGTTATACAGCGCCCATATCTTGCAGGCGCCTTCGTGGGAGACCATGCAGGGGCCGACGGGCTTTCGCGGGGTGCAGGCCTTCCCGAAGAGCTTGCAGTCCGTCGGGTCGGCGATGCCGCGAAGCACGCGGTCGCAGATGCAGGCGGAGTGCTTCTCGACGTGGCGGATTTCGATGCCGAACTTCTTCTGGGCATCGTACTGCTCGAACTCCTTTCGCAGCCTCAGGCCCGAGCCGGGGATGACGGGGAACCCGCGCCACTCGACATCGCACGGCTCGAAGACCCGGTTCATCATCTCAAGTGCCTTCGGGTTGCCGTCGCGGCAGACGGCCCGTGGGTAGGCGTTCTCGACCACGGCCCGGCCTTCCTTTACCTGGCGGACGAGCATCAGGAGGCCCAGGAGGATGTCGTCCGGTTCGAACCCGGCGACCACCTGCGGGACGGGGAAGCGCTCGTATTCCCGGTACCCGGCGACCACGCAGACGTGGCCGGGGAGCATGAACCCGTCGAGCTTTGCCTCGCCCTGGCTGAGGAGAAACTCCATTGCCGGCGGAACGAAGCGGTGGCAGGAGAGGATGGAGAAGTTCTCCGGGGGATTTGTCAGGAGCGTCGCCGCGACCGTCGGGGCCGTCGTCTCGAAGCCGACCGAGATGAAGACCACCTCGCGGTCGGTCTTCTCGGCAATCTCGACCGCCTTGTGAACCCCCTGCACGACTTTTACGTCCTTGCCCACCGACTCGAGAGCGCCCTTCGTCCCCGGCACCCGGATGAGGTCGCCGTAGGTGGCGATGATGCAGTCCTTTTCGGCAAGTTCCAGTGCGGCATCGATCTCCCCCTGGGGGGTGATGCATACCGGGCAGCCCGGCCCCATCACGATCTTCAGCCGCTCCGGCAAGACGCTTCTTAGGCCGGAGCGTGCAATGGACGCCTCGTGGGTTCCGCAGATATGCATGAAGGTATAGTCCCTGTCAACCTCGTCTCGCAGGGCCTGAGCGATCTCCTTTCCGCCAGTCATTTAAACATAATTTTTAATCCCTATGCAAAAAGACTATTCTTCATGTCGAATATCTGGATTGCCACGGTGATCATTGCCTTTGGGATCATCATAGCCTGGGGAGTGGCTCGGTTCTTTCGCTGGCTCAGCAATAAAGCGGACATTACGGAGTCCGAATTTGATGACATACTTGTATTGTCATTCGGAAAACCGATCACCGTCGGGATTCTCATCATCTCCTTCTTCTTCGCGCTGGGATACATCGCTATCCCCGCGGAATATACCTGGATTCTCGAAAGCAAGTACCTGAATGCGCTTTATATCGCACTGGGGGCCTGGGTCGTCTCGATCTTCGTCCAGAACTTCATAGGCCTCTACGGCCGGTGGATGGCAGACAAGACAGAGAGTGATATCGACGACAAAATAATTGACTTTCTTGAAGTGGCGGCGCGCTACATCGTCTGGTTCGTCGCGATTCTGTTCATCCTTTCGTACCTGGATATCAATATCACCCCCCTCATCGCCGCAGGAGGGATCTTCGGTCTCGCGATCGCCCTTGCCGCCCAGGACCTGATCTCCAACTTCTTCGGCGGGGCGATTATCATCGTCGACAAGCCTTTTGGTGTCGGGGACCGCATTAAGATTGAAGGCAACCTGGGTGATGTCGTCTCCATCGGACCCCGCAGCACACGTATCAGGACGCTGGACTACCAGCTGCTGACTATCCCGAATTCGAAGGTCGCCAACTCAATTGTCACCAACTATGCGATGCCGGACATCAAGCTGAAGATCAAGCTCCCCGTCTCGGTCGCCTACGGCTCGGACATCGCCCAGGTCAAGAAGATCCTCTTCGAAATATGCGATCATGCGGTGGCCCACTCCACCTACATCATCGACGACCCGAAGCCGAATGTGTTTTTTTTGGAGTTCGGGGCCTCGAGCCTTGACTTCATGATCGTCATCTGGGCAAAGAAGTTCAATATGTCCTGGGAGATAAAGGACTGGATCAACACCGAGATCAACCGCCGGTTCACCGAGGTGGGCATCGAGATCCCCTTCCCGCAGATGGACGTGCACATGCGGGAGTGATCCATCCCCATCTTTTTACTTGTTTTTTCCTGCCGTTTTTCCCGGTGAATGAGGAGTCTTTTTCCCCTCTTCATCTGATGGCCGTCTCCTGCCTTTATGGGCGGGTGGTGTCTCCAGGAGGTGGCCCGGTGGCCTTTCGTCTGATGGTTGTAATCTCGAAAACCTTTTTGGTCCTCCTCCGATATTCTCATACATGCTGGGTATCTCGACGAACTGTCTCCACCAGGTGCCGCTGGAAGACGCACTCGAACAGCTCGTACCGGTCATCGGCATGGTGGAGGTGATGGACGACGGGCTTCATTATCTCGAGTCCGCCGGCCTCCTCGAGCAGTTTTCATTCGACTACTCCCTGCACGCCCCGGCAAAGGGCGTCAATATCGCAAGCCAGCTCCCTCCCATTCGCCGGGCGAGCGTGGAGGTGATCGCGGCATCGTTTGCGATTGCGGCCGAGGTCGATGCGCCGGTCGTCATCCA
>JAENZA010000104.1 GCA_016841485.1 Methanobacteriota archaeon | reverse complement strand
CGCCCACTGGCTGGTGCTCGGAGGGATGACCGCCCTCCTCATCGTGACGATGGCCGTCCTTGACCGTTACGCCCGCAGGGTCGGTGCGGATTATGCGGCCGTCCGATGAATGCGACTCACGGATTTCCACAAACTCTTTTATACTATTCAGGGTCAGGGAGGACTGATCAGCATGAAAAAATGTGCATGGTTTTTGCTAGTCCTCCTGTGCGCTGCCGCCCTTGCATCGCCTTCTTCGGCACAGGCGACGACGCTGCCCATCCAGGGGTATGCCTGGTATGACATCTACACGAACGTGGATGTGGCGAGCATCTACTTCGACGGTATCTACCAGGGACAGACGAGTAGCGGATACCTTCCGGTAGAGGTCTCCGTCCCCTCCTCATACAGCACGGTGACGGCGCAGCGCAGCGGGTACAACAGTGCGTCGGCATCGCTCCCCTATGCAGTGATGGACAAACGGTATTCGGTCAGCCTGACCCTCTCCCCCCTTGTGCCTTCCTACGGGTGGCTCAACGTCAATTCGGTCCCCTCTGGGGCATCGGTGTATGTTGACAGCACCTACCGCGGAAAGACCCCGCAGACCATCCAGCTCAACCACGACTCCTATTTCCTGAGCGTGGAGAAGGACGGCTACTATGGGTACCAGAAGACGGTCTATGTCTATGCCGGCCAGACGACCTATGTAAGCAGCACTCTCGAGGAAAAACCGGTCTACGGGACACTGTCGGTGACGACGTCCCCCTCGGGAGCCTATGTTTATGTGGACGGGACCTATAAGGGCGTCACCCCGGCGATGGTCGGCGGACTGACCGAAGGGTCACATTTTATCGAACTGACGAAGTCAGGGTACCAGGACTGGACCGGCTCCATCCGGATTTATGCAAAACAGACGACCTATCTCAGCCAGGCCCTCACCCCCGTCAGCGGACCCACGACCGGCGCCATTGCCGTGACCTCGAACCCCTCCTATGCCTCGGTCTCCCTTGACGGGGTCTACCAGGGGCAGACCGAACCCGGTTCGCCCTTCATCATCAGCGGGGTTTCCGCAGGCACCCACACGGTCATGGCCCGCCTGACGGGATACGAGGATTCGGTGAGCTCGGTGACCGTCAACTCCGGGCAGACCACCACTGTGGAAGCGTCCCTCGTGCCTGCCACGGCAGATACCGGGGCGCTCTCCGTCTCCTCCTCCCCGACGGGGGCGGATGTGTACATCGACAACGTGAAACGGGGGATTGCCCCGGTGACCCTCGATGCCATGCAACCAGGGACCTATACAGTCAGCCTCCGGCTCTCCGGATACAGTGAATGGTCCGGGCAGGCCGTCGTGAACGCGGGGGCCACCTCCTATGTCTCGGGAACGCTCTCCCCCATCCCGGCAGAGACGCCCGCACCCCTCATTCCGGCGACGGCCGCCCTCGTCCTTCTCGGCGGGCTGTTCCTCTGTGCCCGGCGGCGGGAGATATAACAGAATTCTTTCTTTTCTTTTTGGAGAACAATTATAAGCAGGTAGTATTGCACCAATTTTTTATGCATCAAATATCCGTCAAATAATCCCCAGATTATAAAATAAAAAAATTTCCAGCAGTTATTTATATGCATAGCAATAATCCCCCTATGATTCATATGAACTACAGCATTCCTGCAACTGCTATGGTCCTGCTCCTCCTCTGTGCGGCAGTGCCTTCTGCAATGTGCGCCGATACCCTCGGCGGAGACCAGGGATGGTACGACATCCACACCAACGTGGACGGCGCCTCCATCTACTTCGACGGCGAATACAAGGGGGTCACCTCCGGCGGCATCCTGAGCGTCGCCGTCTACTCGACGGCCACCCCGTACCAGATGGTGACCGCGTCCAAGGACGGCTACAGCTCGGCATCCGCAAGCCTTCCCGGGACTCCCGTCGCAGGTGAGCACCAGTCGGTCTACCTGACCCTGAACCAGATCCAGCCTACCACCGGCGCCATCAGCATCAGCTCATCCCCCAGCGGTGCCGCTGTCTATGTCGACGGCATCTACAAGGGCACCACCCCTGAAACGGTGAGCGGTCTTTCCGCCGGCACCCACAACCTCCGGCTCACCTATACCGGATATAATGATTACTACGATGATATCACCATCAAGGCCGGACAGACGGTGAGCACCCAGGCGGTCCTCAAGGCCCAGGCGACCTACGGCACCCTCTCGGTGACGACCTACCCGTCCAATGCCCAGGTGTACATCGACGGCGACTACAAGGGCACCTCTCCCCGGACCGTCGGCGGCCTCTCGCAGGGCGCCCACATCCTGGAGATCACGATGCCCGGTTACGAGGAATGGTCCAACACCTTCCAGATTCACTCGAACCAGGTCACCTACGTAACGGCAACCCTGAAGGCCATCCCGAACCCGACAACCGGGTCGGTCTCGGTGACCTCCAACCCGGCCTATGCCTCGGTCTACCTTGACGGTGTCTTCCACGGCCAGACCGAACCCGGCACCCCCCTCAACATCAACAGCGTCTCCGCAGGGACCCACACGGTCAAGGTGACCCTTGCAGGCTACCAGGACTCCGTCACCTCGGTGACGGTCAACTCCGGACAGACCTCGACGGTGACCGCCAACCTGCAGGGCGGTGCGACCGGCAACGGTGCCATCGACGTCACCTCATCCCCGACCGGTGCGACGGTGTATCTGAATAACGTCAACAAGGGCATCACGCCTGTGACCCTCACCGACCTTACCCCCGGCAGCTACACGGTCAGCCTCAGGCTTTCAGGCTACACGGACTACTCCAGCACCGTTGAGGTAAACTCAGGTGCGACGTCCTACGTCTCGGCAAGCCTCTCGCCTGACAGCACGCCCACCCAGTCTCCGGCACCGCTCTTCGGCCTTGTGGCAGGTCTCGGCATCGCAGGCCTTCTGGCCTCGTCCCGCCGCAGGGACTGATACATTTTTCTTTTTTTCCACCCGCCACATTCTCCAGCCGGCTGTACCCCTCTGCCGCTGACGATGGCCCGTTTCTTCCTGTACGTCCCCGTTCCCGATGGATCGCTTATATGCCTCAGTCATCACAAAGATAGTGTATATGAGAGTCACCGTCATCTCACCGGATATCCATACCTACGGGGCGATGCTCATCGGGGGCGTGCTTCGTGACGCTGGATACCAGGTAGACCTGAAACGGGAGCTTGCCGCCGAACCGGGAATCCCCGTTCTCCTCTCCCTCTACTCCACCCAGCACCTGATGAGTCCCGATATCAAGGCGTTTGTCGCAGGCCACCGGGGGAGGGGCGGTGCCGTCTATGTGGGAGTGCCCGTCTCCGCCGCTCCGGAGATCGTGCTTGGCGAACTGTCTCCCGATGCGGTCTGTGTGGGCGAGGGCGAGGAGACGGTGCTCCGGCTGATGGCGGAAGGACCCCATGAGGGCATCCCCGGCTGTGCGTGGATGGAGGGGGCAGAGATGCGGTTCACCGGCCCCGCACCCCCGGCTTCCATCCACCGGCCCCTGCCGCTCATCCCCGCCGATATCGGCAGTCAGGATATCCGTGGGGCATCGGCCTACATCGAGAGCCACCGCGGGTGCATCGGTGCCTGCACATTCTGCCAGGTCCCCCGCTTCTTCGGGCGCGAGGTCCGCAGCAGGGACCTCGAGGATGTCCTTGCCGAGGTGCAGGCCTTCAAGGACGCGGGGGCAACGCGCCTCCCGGTCTCCGGCGGGACCGGTTCACTCTACTGCTGTTCACCTGACGGAAAGGTGAACGACGAGGCGTTTGTGGCTCTCCTCGAGGGGATGGCAGCAATCATGGGGCCAAAGAACATCTCGTCGCCTGACATCCGGGTCGACTGCATCTCCGATACCGTCCTCGATGCCATCCGCGACTATACCATCGGCTGGGTATTCTTCGGGCTCGAGTCGGGAAGCGACCGCATCCTGCGCCTGATGGGCAAAGGGGTGACGGCTGACGATGCGATGAAAGGCGTTGAAGCCTGCCGCGAGCATGGCCTCAAGGTCGCCGGGAGCTTCATCGTCGGCTACCCGACCGAGACCGTGGAGGAGTACGAGGCGACAAAGGACTTCATCACGATGAACAGTCTCGACGATGTCTTCGTCTCCATCGCCGAACCCATCCCCTCGACGCCGCTCGCCGACTTCGTCCTGCGGACCCCGCGTGAGGAGAACCCGGTCTATATGCCCCACGAGGGCGAGTTCAAATCCCTCCACCTGACGGAGGCCGAGGCCAGGTCGTTCGATCTCCAGCAGCACGCCGACCTCTTCAAACCCGGCCTGCATGTGGTGACGGACGAAGTCTTCTCCGCTTATCTCGCGGGTGTGCGAAAGGACGGCGAGGATGTGCGGCGGGTGACGGAACTGCTCTTCTCCTATTACGGCGGCAGATAAGACCGCCAACCAACCTTTTATTACACCGAAGGGCTGATCCTCAACCATCTATGGCATGCAGGTACTGTACGGTGGACGCCTTTACCTCGCGGCCGTTTGCCGGCAATCCGGCCGGTGTCTGCCTCGTTGAGGGGGAGGTTTCCGACGGGTGGATGCAGTCGGTCGCCCGTGAGATGCAGCACTCCGAAACGGCGTTTGTCCGGCGGTCAGCCACCGGATGGGAGATCCGCTGGTTCACGCCTATTGCAGAAGTGGCCCTCTGCGGGCATGCGACCTGTGCGGCGGCACACGTCCTCGTCGAGGAGGGCAAGGAGGACGAA
>JAENZA010000103.1 GCA_016841485.1 Methanobacteriota archaeon | reverse complement strand
ACCCGCCACCCCCAGCGCCGGGGCTCCCCTGACCTCGAGCCGGCGGATGGCCGTTGCCAGCCGTCCGACGTCCGTCGCTCTGACGATCTCATATCTCTTTGGCAGAAGTGTCTGTTCGATGAACCTGAGGCATTCCCCGTCCTCGTCCCAGGTTATCGTCCGGTCAGTTGGAGCCTCCATACGCATCATGCATCACCCGGCGCGGACTGCATCCTGAAATGCCCGCATGGCCGCCGCCTCACCCTGGGTGACGCTGTCAGGGATGTCCTTGGGGGCGACTGCGGTGCCAGCGATATAGATGCCCGGTTTGATGGTGGTCACCGGGCCGAGTTTGGGGTCATCGGGCTGGAAAAAGCCGTAATCATCCACGGAAATGCCGAACTTTTCAGCAATCTCGTCTGCACCCGGGGCAGGTTCCATGCCGACGGAGAGGACCACCAGGCCGGGAGTGAAGACTTCGTACTCCGCGGTCTCGGTATTCTCGACAGGGACCTCCATCCCGGTCCGTGTGCGGATAACTTCGCCCGGTATGCCGCGGAGGAACCTGATCCCCATCTCTTTTGCCCGTTCGTAGTACTCCTCATAGCCCTTGCCGTAGGCGCGAATATCGATATAGCAGATGGTGACCTCGGTTGCCGGATTCTTCTCCTTGATGAGGATGGCGTTTTTTATGGCATACATGCAGCAGACGCCGGAACAGTAGCCGTGGCTGATGGTCATGTCACGTGAACCGACACACTGGATGAAGAGGATACTCTCCGGGGTCGTGCCGTCCGAGAGTTTCCGGAGTTTTCCGCCGGTCGGTCCGCTGGCGTTGATCATCCGCTCAAACTCAAGGCTGGTGATCACATCCGGGTATCTCAGGTAGCCGAACTGGCCCTTGACCTGGGGATCAAAGGTCCTGAACCCCGTTGCAATGATGATGCTTGCGACATGGAGGGTAGACTCCTGTTCCTCCTCCTCTTTCAGGACGGCGTCCTTACCGCAGATATCGTAACAGAGGCCGCAGTTGATGCAGTGCACCGCATCCCGGATGGTCACATCCGGGACAATCTGCGGGTGGGGTTTGTAGATGGCTTTACGCACCCCGACACCCGCATCGAATTCGTTATAGACCTCGACCGGACAGACCTCGATGCAGTCCCCGCAGCCGTTGCATTCGTTCTCATCGACATACCGGGGATGGCGGAGGACCGTGATGGTGAAATCGCCCACCTCGCCGGTGATGGCAGTGACCTCGGAGAGGGTATGCAGGATGATATTCGGGTTTCGTGCGACATCGACCATCTTCGGGGAGAGGATGCACATCGAACAGTCGTTGGTGGGGAAGGTCTTGTCCAGCTGCGCCATGTGCCCCCCTATGGTGGGCTGGCGCTCGATGAGGTGCACCCGGATCCCGTGGTTTGCCACATCGAGAGCCGCCTGTATGCCGGTGACGCCGCCCCCGATGACCGCGACTTCAGCCATGGAACGTCTCCCTTGCCAGGCTGACATAAACCCTGGCGTTCTTTGCGATGGTCTCTGCCTGTTCATCGCTCACCTCGCGGACGACCTTTCCGGGCACTCCAATGACCAGGGAGCGCGGGGGGATCACCTTGCCCTCGGTCACCACGGCACCTGCCGCGATGATCGAGTCGTCGCCGATGACGGCATCGTTCATTACAATCGCACCCATGCCGACCAGTACACGGTTGCCGACCGTTGCTCCGTGCACGATTGCGCCATGACCAATCGATACATCTTCACCGATAACGACCGGGGAGGTGAGGGTATTGTGGACAACCGCATTATCCTGGATATTGCTTCCTCTCCCGATCGCAATGGCGTTTCTGTCAGCCCTGATAACGGCCCCGTACCAGATGCTGACGTCCCCTGCGATGGAAACGTCGCCGGTAACCGTTGCATTATCCGCGATAAATGCTGAGATTCCGGCGGGAGTATCGCTATTCATAATAGGTACAACGTTTAACCTCAATTTCCAATGAATATTATGGTGGGGGGCACATTCAGCCCGCTCCATGACGGTCACAAGAAGCTGATCGCCCGGTCGTTCGAACTTGCGGGAGACGGCGGGCATGTGGTCATCGGTCTCTCCTCGGATGCCTTTGCAGGGTCAAAAACCCACCCGATCACGCCGTTCTCTGAACGCAGACGTTTGCTGGAGGCATACATACGGGAATCGGACTTTTCTGCATCATGGGAGATTGAGCCTCTCAACGACAAATACGGGTCCACGCTGAACAGCGACTTTGATGCACTGGTCGTAAGCGAAGAGACCTACCCCGTTGCCCTGGAGATCAACCGTCTCCGAAGGGAACGCGGGCGCAAAAAAGTGGATATCTACCAGATAACCTGTGTTCTCGCCGAAGACGGGAGATGGATCTCCAGCACGCGCATCCATAGGGGCGAGATCGATGACCACGGACGGGTCATCAGATGATGTGCTGGGCAAAATCCGAACTGATGACGGTGTCACAGTAGAGGCAGTGGAGTCCGTTGGGGGCGACCTCAAAGGCGCTTTCGATGGGCTCGTTTGCGTTGCTGATACAGCCGGGATTGGTGCACCTGATAACCCCCCTGAGATGCCGGGGGATTTCCACACCGATCTTTTCCACCACGTGGTAGTCCCGGATGATGTTGATCGTGGCATTCGGGGCGATGAGGGCGATTCTGTCGACCTCTTCTTTTGAAAGTTCCCTGTTGCTGACCTTGACGATATCCTTGAGCCCGCCGGTTCCTGAGATCCTGGTCTCGACATTGGTGGCGATCGATAATTTTTCGTCCGTTGTGCCTGTGATCCCGAGTATCCGGAGCACCGTCAGCGCCTCACCGTGCGTGATGTGGTCGATGACCGTGCCGTCACGTATTGGCCGTATGAGCAGTGCCCTCGGTTCCTCCTGCACTCAGATCACCTCCTCGAGCATGGCCATCCTGACCGGAACCCCGTTACGTGCCTGTTCGAAATATTTGGCACAGGGCAGGGCGTCCACCCTTGGATCGATCTCGCCTGCCCGGGGGAGGGGGTGCAGGATGATCATATGCTCCTTCCGGTTTTCAAGGAGTTCTGGCGTGATGCGGTAGCTTTCTGCGACATTGTAATAGGATGCTGCGTCGGGGAACCGTTCCCGCTGTATTCTCGTTGCATAGAGGACATCGAGTTCATTGATCACGTCAGAGATGTCTTCGTGCTCGACGACCTCGCACCCCCGGTCCAGGAGTTCATTTATGAGGGAGGTCGGCAGTTCGAGCGTCTTCGGGGCGATGGTGTGGATGGTCAGGTCATAGTTGGAGAGGGCATAGGCCAGGGAATGGGTGGTCCGGCCGTACCTGAGGTCGCCGAGGAGGCCGACATCAATCCCCTCGAGTGGCATCGACTGGCGGATGGTGTAGAGATCGAGCAGGGTCTGCGAGGGGTGCTGGCCCGCCCCGTCCCCTGCATTGATGACGGGTACCGAGGCAAACTCCGCCGCAAGGCGTGCAGCCCCCTCCTTGGGGTGGCGAAGGACGATGACGTCCACGTAGCTGCTGACCACCCGCACGGTATCTGCGAGCGTCTCTCCCTTGGAGATGGAGCTCCCCTCCACGCTGTCGACAGATATGACGGAACCGCCCAGCCGTGCAACTGCAGAGGCAAAGGACATCCGTGTCCGGGTACTCGGCTCAAAGAAGAGGAGTGCAACCTGTTTCCCGCTCAGCGTGGTGAATGGTCCGGCCTGCTCGTCAATAGCCTGTGCCTTGTCGAGGAGCTCATCGATCTCCCCGCGTTCAAAATCCTTAATCGAGATAATATGGTACATTGCCCGCTATCCTCCGCATAAAAACGATGTCCCGGAAAAAAATCCTGCGGCACGGGACCTGTGGATACCACATCCGCCGGCAGGATACGTCATGGAGAGTACTTCGCAACGGGACGTAATAGAAGTATCCCGCAGCCCCGGAAAAGGTGGGGATTTCAGTCCCCGATCTCTTCCGTGGACCGGAGATCGGCGGTGGTGTGCTCGTAGACCAGCGCTCCTCCCAGGGCAAGGGCAGAGAGGGGAAGGGCGATGACCAGCGGGTCGACGACCTGCCACGGCATCCCCAGCAGGGCATCGGTCCCGAAGAGGAGTTTTGAGATGCCGAGCGGGGCGGACTCCTTCAGGTGCACGAAGGCGGTCCACAAAAACCACGTCCCTGCACCTGCGACCAGGCTCACCTTCGCTGCAAAGGCAGAGGGATGTTTGCTGTAGAGCCCGTGGGTGAACGCCGGCAGGAACGCTGCCGCGCAGAGCCCCATGAACATCGCGGTTGCACGGGCGATGATACTTCCCGGGAGGATGTAGGCAATGGCGGCGCTGATGACGATCATTGCAACGGTGCCCGCCTGAATGGTGCGCATCGAGGGGGTGGCGTTCAGGTAGGTCCCTACCATGTCGTAACCGATGGCCGACCCCATGGTGTGGTAGAGCGAACTCAGCGTGGACATCGCCGCGGCAAGGAGAGCGAGCATGAAGATGATGATGAAGGCATCCGGCATTGCCGTGTTGATGTAGAGCGGGATCACCGAGTCTACGTTCCCTCCCGCCGCCTCGACGGCGATCATCCCCGTCGTCTCTACGAACCAGACATTGGTGAGCGGCCCCACCGTGAAGGCCACGCCGGTCATCATCAGGACAAAGATGCCCCCGACGAGGACCGCCCGGTTCAGCGCCCTGTTGTCGCGCACCGTCATGAACCTCACTGCAAGCTGGGGCTGGGCGAGGACGCCGATGCCAACCCCGAGGACCAGCGTGGTGA